>NZ_CP108108.1 GCF_041435195.1 Streptomyces sp. NBC_00224 | reverse complement strand
CCGCAGACACGACGCGCCGCCGCTACGCGGCGGGAGGATTACCGCGCTCCGCGCGGTTGAATTCCGGCTTCGCCGGAATTTAGGGGCCAACTCCGTTGGCCCTGGGCGCGAATCGCTTCGCGATCCGGCCGGAATACAATTCGCTCCGCGAATTGTATTGGTCTGGTTAAGGGTTGGGGGCAGGGTCGGACGGTTTTCTGCTTTCCGTTTTCTGAGGACCCGTCAATTCTCGGACCAGAATACCGGATTCACCATCCAGCACATTCCCAACTTGCTTCCCTTTTCGAATTGAGTGCCCACCGTGGCACACACCCGGCAACCCCCGCAACCCCCCGCGCGAGTGACCATCACGCCGCGCCCCAGGCCCCGGCCGCCCCCTCGGGCGCCTGACACCCACTCACGGACACCTGAGCCCGGGGCCCTTCGCGCGCGGCACGCGCGGCACGCGTTGGCCAGGCTGTGACGGACTGCGGGCGCTTACGGCGTAAGCACCACCGCGCGGCTTGTGCTGTTACCTGTCGCGTCGGACTGAGCCACGGGGGTCGGCCAGGCGCCCCGCAGGTCGCAGAGGATCTGTCACGCCGACAGCCCCACCCACGCGATACCCCGGCCCGCGACAGCGGGCGCAGCGCGCAGGCCCCGCCCGAGGCGCGACCGGCCCACCGGAGGGCGGCTTCACGGCCGGACGGCCAGCGGGCGCAACGCCCGTACGCAACATCGGTGCGCACTCCGCCGTCTGGCACCGGCTTCAGCCGGACTTGCGTGGCTAACCGGCCCGTCCGTCATCGTGCTGCCCTAGCAGGTCGCCACGGCCCGTTCAAGGGTTCGCGAATCCTCGCCCAACCCTGCGAAAGAGCCCCGCTACCAGCGACTTCACGGATTTTCGCGAACTCTTGAATGCCCGTCGTCCAGCGCCGAATCTTGCCCCCGTTCCACCCACACATCCATCGAGAGGACCATCGTGAACACCCACCCGACCCCGAACCCGGTACCGTCCCCCAGCCCGGCCCAGCCCCCGGCCGCCGCACCCACACCCTCGCCGGTGCCGGTGCCGGCGGATGCCTCGCTGCGTCGCCAGCTCCAGGCTGTAGTGGTCGTACTCCTCGTCCTGGGCGCCGCGTTCGCCTTCACCGTCCTGTTCGAACACCCCGCGGCCCTCCCCGCCCTCGGAGGCGTCGGCACGCTTCGGCATCACGGCCGTCATCTACACGTTCGCCAAGCGCGTCAACCCGTGAATCGCATCACCGTCTCTGTGAGCGCCGATCCCCAACGCGGACGCAGAGGAAGGCCCGAGCACGGCAGAAGCGCGGGAGGCGGCCGTGCAGCGTGCTTTACGCGGTCGCGTGACGCCTGCCCGCCATTAGCGGGCGCAGCGCGGAGCCCCCTGGCGCCGCGCAACAGGAAACCGGCCGCCCCGATCCCCTCCAGCGCCGCTCGCCCCCGCCTCCCTGCCTCCCCTTTTTTCTTGTCTGGGGCGGGCGAGGGGCTCTGGAGGGGATGTCCAGCCCCGCACCACACCAAAACCCGTGGTGACCAGCAGCATTCACGGGAGTGCCGGAAGACTAGGTCAGGAGACAACTCAGCAGACAGCTCAGGAGATCGTGCAGGGGATGAGGCGCAAGGGAAACGCCACGCCGCCCCGCCCTGCGTCCACCTCTGCCTCCGGCTATCGCGGAGAAAGACACCTCATGCTGTTAAGCCGTCAAATCGATCGACAGCTCTCCGCGCCGTCAGCGACGATGCGGTGCCGTTGGTTCTCTCCTCCAGGAGCCCGCCGTCTCCGTGCGCGACACCACGCTTTTGCCTGTCGTGCACACTCCACTTTGGCGCGGGCCGGGCATGGGTCCAGTCCGTCTGTGAGCAGATCGGGTGTCAGGCGGCTGGCGGGGTCAGGGACTCGGTCTTGACCTCGCCCAGGATGTCTTCCGGTACGGAACCGGCAATCGTGACGGGCACGATCTACACCACAGTGCCTTCACCTTCGGCTTCCCGGTAGGCCTCGCTCGTGCTCCGCGCCGGGTACGCCCTTGTCGCCGACCCATGAAGAACCTGCGGCGCCTACCGGCGGGTCAGGACCAGAAGGCGTCGGTGACGGTGATCTGGGGGTCGGCGTGGCGGCGGGTGAAGGTGAAGATGAGCCAGCCGCGGCCACCGGCGAGGTCGGCGATGTGCGGGCCGCCGGGGCTGGTCGAGGCCAGTGGGCGGACGGTGATCCAATGCGGCAGGCCGAGGTCGGCGTCGATGCCCCGGAAATAGGGGTCGGTGGCGGTGATCAGCTCCGCGCGGGCTGACAGGACCAGCTGCTTGCCGTCCTCGGGCATGCCCTCGAACTCCTGAAGGGCCTCTGCCGTCCAGTCCATCTTCCACGGCGGGCCGGGGAGCTCATCGGTCACCGGCCGGGCTCCACGGCACCCGCCTGGCGGCGCAGGCTGCTGTACTCGGCCAGCAGACGGGTCGACTCGGCAGGATCCTTCGACGTCGCCGCGCGGGCCTCGACGTCGCGCAGGTGGGCTTCCAGGCCGGGGTCGCGGGCGATGGCGTACTGGGTCCACCACAGGCGCATGAACGCCGGGACCGGGGTGAGGTTGAAGGCGTCGCCGATCGCGCGGCGCCAGTGGGCCTCGAAGTCCGGCAGCAGGTGGGGGGCGTGCTCCTGGATGGCCAGGCGCAGTGCTTGGGGGGTGCGTTCGGGCATCGGTGGTACCCGGCGGGGCTTGTCGCCGCCGGGGCCGTCGAAGTGTGCGGGCTGGGCAGTCATGACGCGGGCTCCCTGTTCGCGCGGCCGGGCGGTCAGGCCGCGTCCTGGCCGGCGGCGGGGGCCGGCGGGTTCTGGGCGGCCGTGTACTGCTCGAACCACTCGGCCGGCACGAGGTAGGCGAGGGTCTTGCCCTTGCGGGTGATCGCTGCGGGCTCGCCCGCGATCCGGGTGCGGTCGAGGATCTCGCCCATCTGCTTGCGCAGGTCGATCGTCGTGTACGTCCTCGTCTCCATGGACTCGACCCTACCCCGCAACTATCATAGTTGCGATAGTTGGGCCGGTACGGGAGCCGACCACCCAGCAAGGGCAGGCCCCAGACGGGAAAACGCGCACGACACCGTCTCACACCCAGACCACCCGGACGCTCTCCATCCCCATGGCTGCCCCTCCCCGGTGTTGCGGCCGCCATGCAGCGGCTGACCACACGATCCGGCCCGCCAGGAGCATCTGACGCTGCCAGCCGAGGGCGTCGGTAAGACTGGTGGCGGCTGGGTTCGTCGAGCAGAGCCAGACGCACCCAGATGTCCCGAGGCGTCGTCCCCCACGGCCTCGGTCCATCGCGCCGTCCTGGGCTGTCTGCGACAGCCCGTGGCTCCCGCCACCGCGCGCATCCCGCCGACACACGAGCACCACCAGCACCGCCCCGATCCCCTCGCCCACCGCCGGGGACCTGTCCCACCCACCCGCTTCTTTCTACTTCCGGTGCGCATCGAGCAGATCCGACGCCGCCTGGGCCGCCTGCGCACCCAGGGCCTCGTTGAGCGCATCACCCTGCCACGGGCCGGGCGCAGCCGGGTGTGGTTCCCCACGGCGTACGGAGCGCGGTGGCATGGCGGTGTCGCCAGCGCGAAGCGAAGTCATCGACACCGATCACTCGGGGTTGCCCGCAGGGGGCACTTGGCCAGCGGCCGTGGCCCCCGCGTTTCCTCGGTCAGGCGGCGTTCAAGAGTTCGGCGAGGTCGTCACGGCCGGGGGTGTCGTCCGGCAGGGCCTGGTACAGGGCCAGGGCTCGGGTCTGGGTGAGTCCGTTGCGGTAGGAGGCCGGGAGGCCGTCGTAAGCGCGTGTCGCGACGTGCACGGCCCCTTCCCGATCGCCGTCGTGGGCGAGGCAGGACGCCTGGTCGATGGCGATCAGCGCCCGTGTCATCAGCGACGGCGCCCGCGACAGCTCCAGGGCGGCAGCCTGCGCTTCGTACGCGCGGCGGGTGTCTCCCAGGTGGGTGAGGGCCTGACTCATGTGGACTTGGTGCTTTTGCATCGGGTAGCCGAACCAGGTGTCCGCGTGCTGTTGCGAGCTGAGCCGGTCGGCGAGGCGCTCAACGTCCGTGACGGCGCCGAGGGCCTTGTCGCGGTCGCCGCCGATCGCGTAGGCGCGCGATGCGACGGCGGCCGCGAGGGCGGCGGCCGCGCTGGGGGTTTCCCCGGCCAGGTGCCGGGCCTGGTCGGCGAGTTTCGCTGCGGCGGCCGGGGCGCCGTAGTTCAGCGGCACCATGGCCTCGCGGCCCAGCACCCAGGCGTGCAGGAGCTGGTCTCCGGACTGCTGGGCGGCCCGTCCGGCGGTGGCGAACCAGCGGTGGGCCTCGCGGTGGTTGCCGAGGTCGTGCAGGACGATCGCGAGCATGCCCGCCATCTGCCCGGTGACGTGGCACAGCTGGCTGCGGCTCTTGTCGGTCTGGGCCTGGAAGAGGAGGGGCTTCATCTCCTCCAGGTCGTCCTGGAGGTTCGCCAGGACGTCGGCCGGGGCCTGGCCGTGGTAACCGTAGCCGTACCGCTCGGCGGTCGACTCCCAGTAGCCGAGATCGGGATGGGTGTGGTCGGCGGCAAGGGCGGCGTCGATGTCGGTACGGGTGGACGTTAAAGCGGCGAGCCCGGTACCTGCCAGACCGGCAGCGAGCGCGCCGCGCATCACATCGCGGCGCTTCATCTGATCGTCTCCATCTCCTTGGTCTTGTAAGGGAGTTACCGGGTCTACGGCCTCCCATGGCCTTGCGGCCAAGCCTAAGTCCGCGCCCGGGATTCTGAGTCCGTCCGCGATCCGCTCCAGGACCGGCAGGGAGGTGACGTCGGCGTTTCCGCGCGCGATCTGGCTGACGCGTTCGGCGCGGATGCCGCACGCTTCGCTGATCTTGTTGAAGCTGATCTCGCCCTCGGTGTGGGCTAGGGCGAAGACCGTGCTGATGTCGCGCCGGGCCAGGGCCTCGGTGAAGCGGGGATCGCGTCGCAGGGCTGCGGGCAGCGCTCCCGGCGGATTCCGAAGTGCCATGCCTACCCCCTCGGTTGGCGCCCCCCACGGAATGTACCCATCGTGGGGGTCCCTTACATGGGGTTACCGCGCCGCGTGTGCCGTCCTTAACTGAACGTGCTTGCCCGGTCTACGCGACGTCGAACGTCGAGATCCGGGCTTCCCGTTGGCCTGGCGGCCGAAAACGCCTCGTTGCTGTGTCCGGCCGCCCCGAAACCGAGAGCCGGTGACCCCGTGATGCACGCCGATGGAACAGGAAGAAGCAGCCTCCTCCCGAAGGTGACCGAAAGCGCCGGCGCCGGCCAGGCGCTCCAGGTCACCTCGGCCCCGGCAGTGCGAGTACCCGTGCGCTCGGTGGTCTTGCTGGAGCGGGACATCGCCTATGACCACGGGGCGGAGCAGGCCCGGATCGGGGTGGACGTCGTGCTCGGCGACGGCGACACCCAGCGGGCCGAGCTGGTCCTGAACCCGTCCCAGATGTACGCGACCTCCGCGAAGCTGCACCGGGCCATCCGGGCTCGCGAGGCCGCCCGCTCGATCGGCGGCCAGTGATGGCCCGCCGCCGGCTACAGGTCGACGGGGACGTGGTGGCCGCTGTCGGCTGGTGGGGTGCGATCCTCACCGGGCTCGTGCTGGTCGGCCTCTCCGCCGATCAGGAGCTGCGCCATGACGCGTCCGGCGGCCGGGCTGCTGTGACCGCGCCGGATGTGACCGTCGCCCCGGAGAGTGGGGGCGACGGCACCTAGAGCGCTCCGGCGCCCGGCCTGGGGATGTGCCACCGGGTGCCGGAGCACCAGACCGCCGCCCTTGCGGGCGGCGCGGGCGGCCCCTGCTCGGCCGCCCCGCCGTTCCCGCCCCGCCGCGCCCATCGGCTCGGGCCGCGGGGCGGGGACGGCCCCTTGAACCCGGCGATGCCCCTTCGTGGAACAGGAGATCAGCATGGATACCGGACAGCCCGTCATCGAACACTCGGCCGCCCGTACGGCGTGGGAGGAGGCCGGAACCGTCCTCGTCCCCGACGCCCTGGAGCCAGGCCAGTTCGAAGACCTGGTGAAGGAAGCGCGGATTGAGCCGTTGCTGGCGAACCGGACGCCGAAGCGTGGTGGCCGGTGGCGGGATCATCGCCGGGTGATCGACGCGATTGCATGAAGTTCCGCACCGGCTCGCCACGCGGCTCCGAGCGCCTGGCGGGCACGCAGTCGGCACTGCACTGTCGGCGGATATCCTGGAGGCAGTTCACGGAGTTCGCCGCGCGCTGAGGTTGGGACGCTGCTGCGGCTCAGGCACGGGCGTGGGCGTCGGCGCGGGTGCGGGTGTCGGCCGGGACTGCACCAGCCATAGGCCGGTGCACACGGCGGTGGCCAGGGTGACGGCTCCGGCCACGGTGAAGGCGGTGTCGAGGCCGGTCTCGAAGGAGCGCCGCTGGACTGCCGGGTGCGGACCACGGCTCCGAGCACCGCGCCGATCTGCCGGGTGGTGCTGCTGATGCCGGAGGCGAGGCCGCCCTCCTGTGGGTCGACTGCCTGGATGGCGGCGCCGGTCAGTGGGGACATGGTCAGGGCGAAGCCGACGCCGACGGTGGCGAGCCGCCACCACACGTTCGCGTATCCGGTGTCGGCGTGTACTCCTCCCAGTGCGAGGAGGCCAAAGCCGGCCAGGGCCAGGCCGCTGGTGACGACGGACCGCTAGCCGTATTTGGCGGCGAGGCGGCCCGCGAAGGGGCTGATGAGGACCATGGCGAGAGTCATGGGCAGGGTCTGGAGTCCGGCCCGCAGGATCGAGCTGCCCTGGACGTACACGAAGAACTGGGAGAAGAAGAACGACGAACCCATGAGCGCGAACCCCACCACGACCATGGCGGAGTTGGACACGGTGAACAGCCACCGGCCGAACAGGCCCAGGGGCAGCATCGGTGCGCGGTGGCGCCGCTCGACGGCCACGAATGCGGCGAGCAGGACGGCCGCCGCCGTGAAGCCGCCGAGGATCAGCGGTGAGGTCCAGCCGCGCGAGCCGCCCTCGATCAGGGCGTAGGCCAGGGTGCCGACTGCGAGGACGGACAGGATCGTGCCGGGGATGTCGAGGGCGCGCGCGTTCGGGTTGCGGGACTCGGCCAGGACACGTCGGTCGGCCACCAGCAGGACCACGCCGATGGGCACGTTGACCAGGAAGATCGCGGGCCAGTCGAACGCCTGCGCCAGGACGCCTCCGGCCACGGGCCCGGCGGCCAGGCCGATGCCGCTCAGCCCCGTTGTCCGGCTCCTCGCTGCCGCGCTCCTGCCGGGGGAGAGTGGCGAAACCGTGGCTTGGGCGCCGCTCCGACTGGCAGTCACACTGAGAGACGGCACACGGTTGAATGAGGCTGCGGCAGCGCCGACGCCAGGGTGCATGGCTTACGCGAACCCACTCGAGGACGGCGTAGTTGTCAGGCCAGTGTTCCGGCACACGAGAATGCCACCGAGGCAAGTAATGCGGAACGCTCCCTTTGCACGGATGGTTTCTTCAACCCGCTCGCGAGCGCGCTCGACTGTCTCCGCGAAGGGAACGCCCATCTTCCCTGCCCAGGCTTCGTAGGAGGCGAGGTGAGCCACAACCGGAGCCGCATCCGATACGTCGATCACACCCGGCAGCTGGATGGTCCTGATCTCGGCGAAGACCTCCCCCAGCACACCTGGCGCCTCTTCAAGAGTGAAGCGTGATGAGAGCTGCACCCGGGCCGGGCCCTCCGGGATGCCCAGGACGTCTCCGGCAGCCCGCCGCCACAGGTTCTCCAGCTCGCCTTTGTCGGTGCGGCTGTTGGTGGAGATGAAAGCAAGGCCGTCCGGGGCCAGGACACGACCCAGCTCCCTGACAGCTCGCTGCTGGTCTTCGACGTGGTAGAGCATGTGCATGCCCAAGGCTGCGCTCAGCGCGCCATTCGCGAGAGGGAGCTGCTGGGCATCAGCGACAATTGCCCCCGGGATCCCAGTCAGGATGCCGGGCGAAATGTCCATAGGCACGACGGTCAGGTCGGGCCGTTCCGTGCGGAGGCGCTGCACGAACTTTCCATTACCGCAGCCCACGTCCGCGACCGGTCCTCGGACATCGGCCAGTTCGTTCACGATGATGCCAGGGAGGTCGTGCTGCGGGGCCTGCCACTGGTACAGAGATTGCCGTGCCGCGAGATGCTGACCGGTGCCGTACGCCTGAGTCGAGAGCAGGTGCCGGTCGGTCACCGAAGAGTCGTTGGTCGGGCGGGCAGTCATCTCGGCTCCGTGGGGTTGCTGGCTAGAGCGGGCCGGGTGGTCGCTTCCCTGATGTCCTCGCGGAGATCGACTACCCGCCGTGAGTCACGGTAGGGCTCGCTGCCCATCAGTGCGTACAGATTGCGCAGTCTGATCGCGATGCTGGCCGTGTAGTTCGGTGCGGCGAGGACGGAAGCGAGTTCATGTGCGGCGCCTTCCATCTCTCCGTCGGTGAGGTAGGCGGTGGCGAGATCCAGATGGGCCGCGTGCAGGTCCCCTGGTGACCGTTCTCCTTCCAGGCCCGCTTGGTAGAGCTCAACGGCGTGGTTGGAGGCCGCGATCGCTCGCCTTACCTGCTGCGTGCCGTCGACGGCCAGCAACGTGGTGCCGGTGTAAGCCCACTGCTTGGCCTCGGGAAAAGCGAATACCCCAGGCAGTTCGTCCGCGTCGGCGGCACTGCGGGCCTCCTGTGCCAGTGAGAGAGCGCGCAGTGCAGCACGGCAGTCTCCGCAGGCTGCCAGGGCGCGGGCCTCCAGACTCAGTAATCGTGCTCTGATGGTGCCTGGTCCAGGTCTTCCGTCCTGGTAGCCGGAGTGTGCGAGGTCGGCGGCTCGGCGATAGTCGCCGGTCCAGTAGGCGGCGAGTGATTGAAACGACCGAGCCCAAGCCCGTAGCGCGTGGTGCTCCGCGATGTCCGCGCATTGGACCGCGGTGCGCGCGTGGGTGGCGGCGGACGGCTGGTGGCCGAGATCGAGCGAGACGTGGGCCGCCAAGCCACACAGCCATCCAGCCGTTACGTAGAGATGGCGGGCCTGGTTCGGGTATTGGCGGCCTTCGACTAATCGGAAGACTTCCCGACGCAGGTGGCGGATCTCCGGAACCAGGAGAGGAAGTGGGCGGCTGACGAAGTCCCGGGCTAGCCGGTCCAGGTCGGCGTCGAGCTGCTCGAGTACGAGAGCGTTGACGTTGGTTATAGCGGCCAACCTGGCCATGTGGGAGGACAGCTCAGCATCAGATTCGAGCGTCTCTAGCTCTAGCTGCGCGGAGGACGTACCGCTCTGCGCCTCTGTTCCTGGTCCCTCGGTGACAGCCTTTGGGTAGAGCCCCAGCTGTGCTTCGCAGTTGACCTGGAACACCTTGCACAGGGCTGCCCTATAGTCGCCAGACGGCCAGGAGATGACTCCGCGCTCCAACCGGGAGATCCAGGCCGCATCCAGTCCAGGGCTACGCCCGGTCTCGACCACGACCTGATCGCACACACGCTTCGCGGTCTCCGCCTGAGTCCACCGCCGCTCACGTCTGAGGCCTTGCAGGGTCTTGTTCGCCATCATCGCCGTCCGCTGGTCGAGTTGGGCGGCGCAAAGCCTACCGAGAATCTGCCTATTGGATGCCCACAACCTGCCCAGCGGAATGCCCTGTTCGGGCTGCAGTCAGCGGAGTTGACTCAGCAGCTGGAACCAGCGGCTGCACCCGCACCGCTGTGACGTCGAGTGAGAGGGGTACCTGATGAAACAGGCGAAGTCCCAGGCCAAGCCCACGGCGCCGGTGACGGCCGAGGCGGTCCGCCGACTGCAGAAGCGCGTGACGGCGTTCGCTGCTACCGGCACCACCAGCAACTCCCCGGTCACCTACCACCGGTAGTCCGGCCTGTTCACAGTCCGCCGCGGAGGGGGATCTTGCTGTGTCCCCCTCCGCATCACCTCATACCTTCTCCGCCCGTGCAAAGGAGTTCGACATGACAGCCACTCCCGTCGGCCTGGAACTGACCTTCCTCGGTCACCAGACGTGGCACATCAGCGACGGCCTCTCCTCGGTCCTCCTCGATCCAATCCTTGCGCCCGCCTTCGGAGCCGGGAGCCTGGAGTTCAAGATCTGGCCGCCCCGTAGCGTGGACGTGCAGGGTATGCCCGCTCCCAACGCCGTGATCCTCAGCCACGAGCACCTGGACCACTTCCACCTCCCCTCCCTCAGCCTCCTCCCGCGCACGGTCCCTATCTATACCGGCATCTCCACCCCCGCCGCGGTCACCGACGCCATCGAAGCCCTGGGCTTGACCGTGCACCGCGTCGACCACACCCAGCCGCTGGACATCGGGGACATCGAGATCACCCTCTACCCCGCCGGCGCTCACACTCTCTTCTGGGAGAAGCGCGTGGCCCAGCCGCTGGTCCGGCTCTCGGGAACCACCGGCAACGACGTCTTCATCGGCGTCGACGCCGACGTCTCCGACCTGTACATCGAGCAACTGGCCCAGGGCACCCTCGCCCCGCCACGTCTCGCCGTCGTCTCCAACAACGCCCAGACCGTCCCGTACGGTGCCCTTGGCGCGGACAACAATCTTCTACCCGGCCTGGACGGCCCTCGCAACCGCACCACTGGGCTCCAGATCCTGCACGCCCTGCTCATCGACTACCTCAAGCCTCTCGACGGGGTGCGGGACGTCGCCCTGTGCGGCAACGGCTTCACCGCACCGCGCAGCCCTCACGGCCCCTTCCTCTATGCCGATCACAAGGCTCTGGCCGCCGCCGCCAACGACCTCCAGCACCTCTTTCACGTCCATGGCCCCCGTCCAGGCGACCGCCTGACCGTCCCGGCGGGCGGCGGCTCCATCACCGTCTCGCGCGCGCTCTGGGTCACCCCTGACCCCGTGGCGGAGAAGTCGGAACTAGCCGCGCTGTCGGCCTTCCTGGACGCCCCACAGCGCGTCGAGCCCACCCCGGTCACTCCGAGCCTGGACAAGGAGGAGTGGGGGAAGGCCGAACATCTCGTGGCGCAGGAACTTCCCCGGCTGGCACGTGAGTTGATCGCCACGCGCACGGGAGCCCTGGCCACCAGCATCCACGACTACCTTCGCGGGCCTCTCCAGGCTCACCGTGCTGTTCTCCGTCTGCTCGACCCACCCGGGCGACCTGACGAAGTCGACTCCTACGCCTGGAACATCACCGGTCCCCACTGGGACAAGGTGGAGACAACCAACCGGGAGGAGGCCATGGCCGCCTACCCCTTCGGTATCGAGATCTACTTCCAGGACCTCGCTGCCGTGTTCTTGGGACGTGCCCAGATCTGGGATATCGTCGGGGGCTCGTACCAGGGATGGCACATCGGTGAGCACCTCGACTCCCCTGTCTATGCCCTCTTCGCGATCTACGGCGAGCACCAGCGACCCGACCTGGCCGCCCGCTGCTACGCCCGCAGCCTGGCCACGCTCGGCATCCATCAGGAGATATCAGCGTGACCACCGCCCACGCCGGGCCGCTGGACGGCGCCGCCAAGGCACGGCCGCAGGGCTGGCTACCCAACCCTCTGGCCACCGACCCCGCCACCGCCGAGCGGCAGGCACACGTGATCCTGGCCCGCCGCTACAGCAGCCCGCCGGGGCCGGTGCGGTGCCTCACCGCCCGCTACCGGACAGCCGCCTTCGCCCTCGGCGATCCTCCCGACCGGGTCTTGAAGCGGCACGCGGACCAAGCCGGTTATTTCGGCGAAGTCCTCGCCTACGAACTCCTAGCCGACGAATGCGTTCTGCCGCACCTCTACCGGGCCTGCGACACGTCGCAGACGCTGCTGGTCGATTACCTCGACCAGGCCGTCGCCCTGGCCGCCACTGATGCCTTCTGCGAGCTGGTACGTGCGGTCGCGGTCATCCACACCTCCTCTGCCCGCTGGCACCCCACCATGACCGAAGCCATGGCCCGCTGGCAGGCCGGGAAGGCCGTCAACGCCCCACCCCCGGGGTGGATCACCCGTCCTGACGACTGGCACCGGCTCCTGCAACTGGTCACCGACGCCCACGGCCCCGAACACGTGCCGCTCGGTCATCTGGACCTCAAACCGGATCACGTCCGGCGCCGTGGCAAAGGGCACCTGGCTCTGGTCGATGCCGAAACCCTGCGTCCCGACATCACCGGCCTGCCCGACCTGATCACACTCGCCTACATCGCACGCGGCCAGGGCTGCCGATCCCCGCGCTGGGTACGCCAGGCCTACCTGCACCACGTGCGGGACCTCGGCGCTCAGTGGAACGACCAGAGCCTGACACGCGCGTTGACGGCGTTCGCCGCCGCGACCGGCCTCCATTCCCTGCACGGCGTCCACGAGTAATCGCCACGGCGGTACCGTGCCACTCCCCAAACCAAGGAGAATCCCAAGTGCACGGTATCCGCACCGTCATGGTCTTCGTCGACGACCCCGAAGCCGCCGCCCGCTGGTGGGGCGAGATCTTCGACTCCGAGGTCGAGCTCGACGTCAACGGCACCTCCGTCTACGCCTGGCTCGACCTCAACGGACTCGAATTCGGCTTCCACCCCGCCTCCCCCAAGGCGAACGTCTACGGACGAAGCACCGTCCCTTACTGGTCAGTTGAAAACCTGGACACCGACCGCCAGCGTCTCCTCGACGCCGGCTGCACCCACCACCGCGGCCCCCTCGACGTCGAGCCCGGCCGACGTATCTGCCAACTCGTCGACCCCTTCGGAACCGTCTTCGGACTCGACGGGCCCTGACCCTTTCGGAGCCCCCGTGCACCACTGGCCCCTCACTGCTCTCACACTCACCACGCCCGACCTCGTCCTGCGTCTTCCCTCAGACTCCGAACTCGACGCCCTTGCCCAGGTCACGGCGGACGGCGTCGTCCCGGACGGCGCCGTCTACTTCCCGCAGCCCTGGGCCACCGCCCCACCGGCCGAACGCGCCCGCAACGTCGTCCAGAACCACTGGTGGGCAAGAGGGGACTGGACACAGGACAACTGGCGCCTGCTCCTGGCCGTCTTCCGAAACGACCAGGTCATCGGCCAGCAGAACCTTTCTGCCCGCAACTTCGCCACCACTGGTGAAGCCCGCACCGGCTTCTGGCTCAGCCGCCGGTTCCAAGGGCAGGGCTACGGCACGCAGATGCGCGCCGCCGCCCTCACCCTTGCCTTCGACGGCCTCGAAGCCTCCCGCGTCACTTCCACCGCGTTCACTGACAACGCCGCCTCCCGAGCCATCTCTCGCAAGTTCGGCTACCAGCCCAATGGCATCCACCGCATCGCGGTTGACGGCCGCTCGTATGACACCCACGAGGACGTCATCGGTGCCGCCCGGTGGCGCGATCACTCACGCACAACACAAGTAGAGATCAACGGTCTGTCCCGCTGCATCACGCACTTCTCTTCGGACGTGCCTTACGGCCACTCTGGCGGGGTGAGGTGATGCGAAACCGCAGCGAGCCTACGGGCCTGCAAGACTTCACCCCGGTCTATCACCCGGCGGGCTTCGACCAAGAACTGCGGGCCGTGCTCGCGGATCTCCAAATGGGGCGCTGGCTAGCAGTGCGGGATCTGCTCGCGCGGACCGGGGGCGACTGGGCATTGCGGACGTCACGGATGCAGGTGCTGGCGGCGACCGCGGCCCGTACGGATGCCGTCGAGGCGTGGGGGGCGGAAGAGCCGGACAGCGCGGATGCGTTGGTGATGCGTGGCCGAGTTGCGGTGGTGCGGGCATTGCAGGCTCATCGCGGCGGAGACGCGAAGGCGCCCGTTTTGGAGCAGGCGGCGCGGCATGCGTGTCTGGTCGCGGTGCGTCGAGTGCCTGCGGATCCGGTGCCGTGGGTGGCGTTGCTTGCATTGGCCCAGGCGGATACGGGTCTGCGGTATTCGGAGCATTGGCGTGTGGCGTGGGAGGAGATGCTTCCGGCTGGGCCGTGGGGGCTGCTGGCGCGGGTGGAGGAGCGGGATCCGGGAGGTAACCGGGAGGCGTTCCACCGGATGATGCAGTTCTTCTACGCCTGCCGTCATACGTCGGTGGCGGATGCGATCAACTTTGCGCAGTGGACGGTGTCGAGGGAGCCTGCGGGTTCGCCGCTGCGGATGCTGCCGCTGTATGCCTACATGGAGAGCTATTGGCGCCACCGGAAGGACGGGACGGCGGATGCGTTGCAGCACCGCCAGTGGTCGCGTGAGCCGGTGAACCAATATGTGCGGCGCGCCTTCTACCGCTGGAATGAAGAGCCCGCTCCTTCGACGTCGGTGGTGGATCTCAACTATCTGGCGCACGCGCTGTGGGCGGGGCATCAGTACGCGGATGCGGCCAAGGCGTTCCGGGCGCTCGACCGGTATGCCACCCGGCTGCCGTGGGCGTACGTCTGTGACGATCCGGACCGTCCGGAGTCGGCGGTGCGGGAGTTTGTCCGCGCCCGCGCCCAATGCCTGACCACCACCCGCACCCGCACAGCCGCCCCTCCGAAGCACCGCCTCCGCCCCATCTGACACCTCATCCCTCCGACATCAGGAACCAGAGGCTCCAACATGTCATATACACATCAACAACCTCCCGGTGTGCACGCCGACGATGAACACCTGCGGGACCTGGGCTACAAGCCTCAGTTGTTCCGGCGGATGGGCGCGTTCGGCAACGCGGCCGTCTCGTTCTCCGTGATCAGCGTGCTCACCGGCTGCATGACCATGTACGGCTACGGCCTCTCCACCGGCGGCCCCTCGGTGATGATCTGGGGCTGGATCGTCGTAGGCGGCATGGTGCTGTTCGTCGGCGCGGCGCTGGCGGAGGTCACCAGCGCCTACCCCACCAGCGGTGCCCTGTTCTTCATGGCTGACCGCCTCGGCGGACGCCGCTGGGGCTGGTACACGGGCTGGCTCAACCTGCTCGGGTTATTGGGCGGGATCGCCAGCATCGACTACGGGTGCGCCCAGTTCACCGGCGCTTTCCTCGACCTCCAGTACGGCTTCCAGCCCACTCCCGGCAAGACCCTGTGGATCTTCTTCGGCGTCCTGATCCTGCACGCTGTGCTGAACCTGTTCGGGGTCCGCCTGGTCGCCGTGTTAAACGCGGTGAGCGTGTGGTGGCACCTGGTCGGTGTGGCCGTCATCGTCGGCGCCCTCACGATCGTCCCCGCCCATCATCAGTCCGCTGATTTCGTGTTCACGAGGTTCGTCAATGGCACCGGCTGGTCCAGCAGTCTGTATGTGGTGGCGATCGGTCTGCTGGTCGCGCAGTACACATTCTCCGGCTACGACGCCTCGGCGCATCTGTCGGAGGAGACCACCCACGCCTCCATCGCGGCTCCGCGCGGCATCGTGCGGTCCATCGTCTGGTCCTGGGGTGCCGGTCTCGTGCTGCTGGTCGGGCTCACGTTCGCCATCCAGGACTACACCGGCACACAGAACACCAGCACCGGAGTCCCCCCGGCGCAGATCTTCATCGACGCGCTCGGCATCGGCGGCGCGAAGGCGCTGCTGCTGATCGTGATTGTCGCCCAGTTGTTCTGCGGGAATGCAGAGACCGCGGCGTGTTCGCGGATGGTGTTCGCGTTCTCCCGCGACGGCGCCCTACCCGGGCAGAAGTGGTGGACGCGTACCGACAACGCCAGCCGCACCCCACGGGCAGCCGTGTGGCTGTCGGTCACGGTCGCCGCCGTCCTGGCGCTGCCCTCGCTCTACAGTCCGACCGCGTTCGGGGCGGTCGTCGCAATCAACGTCATCGGGATCACCCCGGCGTACGCGATTCCCATCTACTTGCGGATCCGCCATCGCGACCGCTTCACCCCGGGCCCGTGGAACCTGGGCCGCTGGAGCATTCCCATCGGCACCATCGCCGTCGCGTGGGTCGCTGTCGTCACGGTGTTGTTCTGCCTGCCGCAATCGAAGCCCGCGACCGGCGGGCTCGTCACGGTGGACACCTTCAACTACGCCCCCATCGCCCTCGCCGCCGCCCTACTGCTGGCCGCCGCGTGGTGGCGCATCGCCGGACGCCACTACAAGGTGCCGGCCGTCGCCGCCGACAAGGAACTGTCCAAGATCCAGCAGGAGATCGTCTGATGCCCACGACTCCGCGCTCGTTCTCACAGGTTCCCCGTCTGAGTGCCCCGTCCGCTGATACCGCTCGTGCGCGGCGGAAGCGCGCGGTCATCGGGAAGCTGACACTGCCCGATCTGCGGGATGCAGTGGATGCCGAATTGATCGACACCGTTTTCTACGCGTTGCCGAACTCGCAAGGGCAGTTGAAGGGCAAGCGGTACGGGGCCCGGCACTTCCTGGACAAGGTCGCACTCGACGGCGCGGACATGTGCGCCTACCTGCTGGCCACCGATGTCGAGATGAGTCCGCGCCACGGCTTCGACCTCACCTCGTGGGACAGCGGCTTCGAGGACACCGGTGTCGTCCCGGACCTCGCAACCCTGCGTCTCGTGCCCTGGATGCCGCGCACCGTGCTCGTCCTCGGAGACGCGGTAGACGCAGCAGACGCCCCGGTCGAAGTTGCTCCCCGGCAGGTCCTGCGCACCCAGCTCACCCGGCTCGCCGCACACGGCCTGCACGCCCAGGTCGGCCTGGAGACCGAGTTCCTGCTCTACCAAGGCACCTACACCCCCACCACCGGCATCGGGCCCGGCGGACTCGTTCCGGCAGCGGACGTGAATCTGGACTACGCCCTCGACCACACCCCTGGTCTCGACCGCTACTTCCGCCGCCTCCAAACCGCATTGGCGAAGGCGGGGATGCCGGTGGAGGCCATCAAGACCGAAAGCGCCCCCGGCCAGGTCGAGGTCACCTTCCCCCACAGCGGCGCGCTCAGCGCCTGCGATCAGCATCTCGTCTTCAAGCACGCCGCGCGCACGCTGGCCGACCGCGCGGGGATGACGGCGACGTTCATGGCCGCGCCCGAGACCGGCATCGGCAGCGGCCTGCACCTCCACCGGTCCCTCACCCGCAACGGCACCCCCATACTCCCCACCCCCGACGGCGAACTCTCAACGATCGGCAAGAGCGCGGCGGCGGGTCTGCTGGAGGCCCTGCCGGGGCTTGCCCCGTTCTATGCGCCGAACGTGAACTCCTACAAGCGGTACCTGGGCGAGGCGTTCGCCCCGACCCGGATGGCCTGGGGGTTCGACAACCGCACCTGCGCGGTGCGCATCGTCGGACACAGCGACGGGCTCCACCTGGAGGTGCGCCTGGGCGGGGCGGACGCGAATCCCTATCTGGCGCTGTCCGCCGCTGTGGCCGGCATCGTCCATGGGATCAGCCACGACCTCGTCCCGCCCCGGCAGTGTGTCTCCAACGCCTTCGAAGCCTCCCAGGCACCGCTGGTGCCGCTCACGTTCGAGCAGGCGCGCTCCGCGTTCCGCCACAGCCCCATCACCCGGGAGGCGTTCGGCGAGGAGGTGGTGGAGCACTACGCGCAGCTGGCGCAAATCGAGATCGACCACCAGCGCCACACCGTCACCGACGCAGAGCAGGCCCGCTGGTTCACCCGCGCCTGAACGCCCCTGCCCACCTCTCACGAGGAGAAAGAAACCGCCCGCATGACGTTAAATCTCCGATCCAAACTGCTGTCCACACCAGCACAACTGCGGATCGCCGCCGTACTCGCGCAAGGACGGGACACTGCTGAAGCCGCCGCCGACCTGGATCTGGCCACGGGCACCGTCTCGACCACCCAGTCCACCGCCAACCACCGGCTCGGCGTGCGCCACCGCTACGCCTTCATCCACGCCTGCTACGTCCTCAACCTCATGCCCCGACCCGTACCCGCCGCACCCCCCAACAGCGGCGCCGAGCCGCACGAGGTGGCGATCTTGTGGCGGCTCGCCCTGGGACAGCCACCTGGAAGTCGCCGCGCACTGCCACCTGTCGATGACCGCCCTGCAGCGCAGGCTGCAGAGCTTACGTGCCCGGTGGAACGCAGCCAACGAATGTCACCTGATCACGCTCGGCTGGGCCTATGGCGTCCTCAACGCCTCCCGCGGCAGCGCCGGTCACCACCTGGCCCCCTCGGCCAAGGCTGCTCTGCCCTCCGCTCGCTGAACCATTCAAGGAGTCGTCCTCGTGTCCGCCTACCAGCCTGTTTCCACAAAGCGTTCGACAGTCGAGACAGCCATTGACCCCACTGCTCGGGAAACGTCGCCGCCCGTCCTTGCCTCCGCGCTGGTCACCGATACTCGCGGGCGGATACTCGTGCTGACGCATCCCCGGCCCAGCGGCGGAGCCGCGGTGAGCCTTCCCGTCGTCCAGTCCACGGGTGCTCATCCCCCGCAGGCAGAGCTGGCCAACACTTTGTACAGCCACTTCGACGTACACCCCTACCAGGCGAAGAGACTGCTGGCCGTCGACTGCGAACAGTGGTCTCCCGTCCTGTCGGTCGTGTGCCACCTCTACTTGTTCGGTCCGCTCGATGAACACCAGGCCCGCCGCGCTACGCAGACCCCGCCACCGGTGACCGCTCAGTGGCTGGCGCCCAAGGATGCGATCCCTCTGTTCCCCGAAGCTGTCGTCGACCGGGTGCGCGCGGCCGTCGACGCGTGGCACTCCGGCTCCATCGCCTACCTGGTGGGTGGGCGTGTCCAGCCCGGCTCTCCCGCCGGCTTTCAGCGGGGTCTGCGCTCGTTTGTGGAGCAGAGTGTCGCCGTCGACATGGATCTTTACCAGGCCCATCGTCCGAAGGTGCTCGCTGAGGTGAACATTGTGCTGACCGATTCGGGCGGGCGTGCTCTGCTGCTCCAGCCGACCTCCTCCCGCAGCCAGTTGTGGGAGCTGCCCGGTGGCGGCATCGACAGTGACGCCGGGGAGGGGCCGCGTGAGGCTGCAGGCCGGGCCCTGCGCGACCAGCTCGGTCTCGACGTCCCACTTGGCCGACTCCTGGCTGTTGACTGGAGTCATGGCGCACCATGGCTGAGCCGTGTCGCGTACACGTTCCACAGCGCCACCCTCGGTGAGCATGATCTGGCCCGCATCCGGCTCGTCCCCCACCGGAACGCAGCGTGGCGCATGGTCAGCGTGGACGACAGCGCGGCGCTGGTCAGCGAACCTTTGCTCCGGCGCCTCGACGCCTGTGTGACCGCCCTGTGGAACAACACCGGCCCCCTTGAACTGACCTGCGGTGCTCCCTCCCACTGAGCCGAGCCAGTGACAAGGAGCGAGTGACCTCGCGATGACCTCACATCCGCACTGCCCACTGTGCATGGCGCGCGCCCACACAGCAGGCCACCCCCCTGTCAGAGGAACCCGAGCCAGAGTCGCCTCTCTCGCCGATAGCGGTCCTCACCGGTTGCGCAGTCGCGCTCCTGGCCGTCGCCGCCTGGGGCCTCTTCATGTGGTTTCTGTACACGGCCTTCGGCTGACCCGCACCGCAGCGGCCTTGCTGCATCAGCAAGGAGAAGGGAGCCGCCGGCGGCATGGCTGACCGGAAGCAGTCCTCACGCGGCGCAGTGGGGGCAGTTCACTGAGAACTTCGCCCGCATCCGGGTGGAGGAACCGAGATGGAAGGAGCACCACATGGCAGAGCACACCGAGCCGTCACAGTCGACTCAGACCGGTCTGCTGCTGGCCGTTGAGGAACTGGCCGCTGTCCAGGACCGCTACGACAGCCTCCGTTCCGACAACGCCGGATCGTCCGGGGATGCCCCCTGGCCGGGCGGCGACGGCAACCTGACCGACGTCGAGTAACTCGCTGAAGGTGGAGGCCCGTCCTGGGCGGGCCTCCACTGGTGATCCGTCCCATCAAAAGGAGGTAGTCATGGAGCACCGGTTGATCAATGCCATCGAAGGCGCGCTGGGCTGGAAGGGGGCCGAGCAGGTCGGGAAGGCGTTCGTGTGCGGGCGCTGCGACGACACGGGGCTGCTGTCACGAGTCCTGACCCCCAACCGGCTGCTGGACATCGCGATGCGGCGCAGTTTGAACCGTCCGCAATTCCGGGTCTTCCAAAAGGGCGAAGAGGTCCATCCGGCGGTGTACGTCACCGACACCGTCAGCCCGCGGGGGCAGAGCATTCCCATGGTCAACATGCACCGGCTCGGCAGGCTGCTGGATGAGGGCGCCACGCTCATCCTGGACCAGCTCAACGTCTTCGACCCGACCATGGAGGTGGCCTGCCGCGCCCTGCAGTGGTGGTCACACGAGCGGGTCCAGGTCAACGCGTATCTGACGACGAATGAGGCTTCCGGCTTCCCGCTGCATTGGGACGACCACGACGTAATCGTTATCCAGCTCGCCGGCGAGAAGAAGTGGCAGGTCCGCGAGACCACCCGTACCGCTCCCATGTACCGGGACGCCGACCCCAACAGCATCCCGAGCGACACCGTGCTCTTCGATGGCGTGCTCCGGGCCGGCGACATCATGCACATTCCGCGAGGCCACTGGCATCAGGCCACCCGCGCGGAGAAGGGCAGCGGATACAGCCTTCACGTCACCTTCGGTATAACGAAGCGCACCGGCGCGAGCTGGCTCGCCTGGCTGGGCGACTGGTGCCGTGAACACGAAGTGTTCCGCCACGACCTCGACCGCCAGCACGCAGCCGGCCATGCCTCCCTGATGGAGGCAGCTGCCCGGCTCGTCGTCGAGCGCCCGCCCGCAGACTTCCTTACGGCGTACGAACACAACACGGCCCCGGGCCGCCATGTGCCGTTCCTCGACATCTTCGGGCCCCTCGACACCGTGGTCTGCGCCACCCACTTCCCTCCTCAGATCCACACCAGCGGCAATACCGTGCACGTCATCGCGGCCGGGAAGCGGCTCACTCTGGCAGCCAAGGCGCTCCCCGCGATCCGGGTGCTCCTCAGCGGGGAGCCCATCGTGCTGGACGAGGCCGCGGCCGTCGTCGGTGCCGAGGCGTACGACGTAGCGGAAATCTTGGTGAAGGAGGATCTGTGCGCGCCACTGACCGACGAACTGTCCTCGGGTTACACCGGTCTCGTCACGAACGCCGTCTGCTGACGGGTGCACTGGATCTCGGCGTCACCGCCTTCGATACCGCCTACGTCTACTTCCAGTTCCGCTCCCACGAGACTCTTGCCCGAGTGGCGGGCGATCTGCTGCCGAGGTTCTCGGTGTCTACAAAGGTCGGCTACTTCCCCGATGGCCATTCACTCGACCCTGCCCGCCTGAGCACAGCGGTTGATGAGGCGGTGCGGGATCTGGGACGCGAGCCGGAGTGGGTGCTCTTGCACAACCCCGAGCACTCCGCCCCGACAGGCGATGCGCTGGCCGAGGCGTGCGGCATGCTCGCCGACGCCGCAGCCGCAGGCCGGTGCGGAGGGTGGGGCGTCTCCACCTGGGACCCACGCCCCCTCCTCGGCCAGGTCAACACACTTCCCAGCCCTGGGGTACTGATGCTGCGCTGCGGCCTGCTCGTCGGGATCGACATCCTGGATTCCGCCGAACTCCTCGCCAAGCAATGGCAGCCCTCATCGGTCTGGGGCATGAGCCCGCTCGGCGGGAGTACGGCCACGCCGGTCTGGAAGGCGTTCGACCCGCGGACCTTCCTGCGTGAGGCCGACTCGGCCACGCCGGTGCAGGCTGCGCTTCGTACCGCCTTCGAGCTCCCGGTGGTGGATGCCGTGGCCCTCGGGACAGACGACCTCGGCCATCTCAAGGAATCGGCCTCCTGCCTGACGTACGAGGTCGATCACGCGATGGTCAGGCAGTACCGCGACCTGCTGCGCAGTCGTCAGGCTGACTGAAGTTCCCGCACCGTTTGCTCTGCCACGGCGCGGGCTGCTGTCAGGCGTGGGTCCTCCGGGTGGGCATGTGGACCAAGGATCTTCGCTGCGGCGAAAAGAAGCATGAGCTTGCCGTCCCGGCTCTCCAGATCGCTACGCCGCTCCTGGCGGACGCAGTCGGCCAGAGCCGGGACCGCGAGGGAGGCAGCCCACAGAGTGGCCGTGTCCAGCCCTCGTGGGGCAAGCCCCCAGTCCTCCCAGTCGAACAGGCAGAACGTCGGCGCAGTCATGTTCGCCCAGTTCAGATCCGCGTGCGCAGGCGTCCACTCGTCCACCATGGTGTCGACACCGGCGAACACGCCGTGGATGGTCTGGGTGACCAGTTCCTGCGTGATGGCCTCGGTGTCAGGGGTGGCAGTGCGGTAGGTGTGCTGCGCGGCCAGCGCACCGAGGGACGCGTTCAGCGCCGCCCACCATGCGTCCGGCAGCTCCGGGTCCTCACTCGCGATCGCCGAACCGACAGGCTGCCCGGAAAGGAGCGCGGTCTCATCGGCCCGCCACATCACTGGCTCCTCCGCATCCCGCCACGCCACGCTGCCGTACCACGCAGGTTTAGCGACCCCGTGCAGGGCTTCGGCAGCCGCGGTCCCGTCCCCGCCCTGCGAGCCGATCCGGTCGAGCCCGCGCCTTTCGATACGTACCCAGCTCTCCCGGTCCGTGCGCGCCCCCACCGACCGGCGCTTGCGTACGACGGACGCCCGGTCAAGGCGCACGTGCAAAGCACTTTCCACACGGTCCAGTGCTTCCTCGATCGGCTCTTTGCGGAGATCAACTACGCGGGACACAGTCGCGGTCATAGCCAGGACCGTAGCAATCAGCCGATGCCGTGCGCTCGGCAACCGCCCCCACGCCAGGTTCCGATTCCCCGCCCGCCCAACAAGCGGCCGCAGGCCCTTATAGATGGGGCAGGAAGGCGGTGAACGCCCGGACTGAAGGGCGGTGCACGAGGCTGTCGATCGTTCTGCGGGTGTGGTGAATGAGCACAAGCAGCCACGTTCAAACCGACCGGCAAGGGGGGAGAGACGGCCGCCTGCCCAGGGCCGGGACGCCGACGAAGCTGCCTGGCTGCGTGCCGCGAACCCGGATCAGACCGGGGCGACCCCAGTCGGTTCCCTGCCCGCCGACCACGCGACCGCCGACCAGTCGGCGAGCAGCTGGTGACCAGACGCCCCAGGCTGCCCAGCACCCTGCTGAGTGTCGTGGTGGTCGTGATGCGGCACGGACGACGGTGCCCCGGCGCCGCCCGGTTCGATGTCGGGACCAGCCTGGCTACCGTGCCGCCCTCGCCTGCGCCCACACCGGCGGCGATCTGGCGACCACCGTCGAGGCCGAAGGCGCGGACGCGACAGTGCCTCGCCGAGCCGCTCATCCGCACCGAGATGACGATCGGGTACCCCCGTGTCCACCAGCGACCAGAAGCCAAACGGCAGATCGATGCGCTCACGGCGGCCCGGGCCGAAAGATCCGCATTCACAGGGGCGACTCCACGTAGTCGAAATGTCGTGGTCGGGCCGACCAGGACATGTGTAATCCTTTCGTGACCGTGGTCGGGCCCTCTTGGTCGACAAACCGGTCGGGGCCGCGTGCTGCGTTGACAGGACAGGCACCGCCGGACAGCAGCCGCCGTCCCTGGTACGGGTAAGAGTCCCGGGTACGCCGACTCCCACCCGGAACAGGAGGCCGTGCGGACGGCTGTGGAGGCGGTGGCAGACCGCGGCGGGCTGGCTCCACCCGTTGGGGCCACGGGCCCCGACCATGGTCACGAGCCACCACCGGGAACCTCTGTTTGCCGTGGCCGGGCTCATGGTCGGGCCCACCACGCCACCGTCCCCTCGCTGCGCGGCCCTGGGCGTAGCTCAACTGCGCAGCTCCGGAGGGGCGTTGCGCAATCAGTCTGTGCAACCGGGTATGGAGTCTGCGCAGTCACCGTGCACGTCATGGCTGCGCAACCAGTCGAAGAGTCCTGATCTTCCGATGCGCAGTTCCGCATGACACACGGCACGGCCGTTCAGCCGGTCTGGCTGGCTTCCACCAGCGCGCGGGCACGCGGATGCGGTGGCGGCACCGCATATGTTCGCCCCCAGCGGCCGACCTGGGGACCGCGCGCTGCTGGTACACCTTCCCGTAGGCCCGGGCCCGGGCCGTGGTGGGGGCCATGGTGGGGCCGACCATGACCTCGACCACGACTCCTGTGACCTCTTCGTGACCGTGGTGGGGGTCTGGTGGCAGGTGGTGTGGTCGGGGGCAGCGGATTTCTTCGACGTCAGCAACTACACGTTCTAGCCTGGATCTTTGACCATGCCCTCCGGCAAGGCTGCACAGAGCCACCCCGTCGCGCTGCGGCACCGCGTCCGACCCTCCCGCCTGGCCGCCCTGGCCATTGTCGCCTCAGGACCCCGTCGCGCTGGCAGTCGCCCTCATCTGCAGCCCGACGTCAGTTCAGGCAGCCGTCCCGGCCAGGCCCCGCCGATGCGCAGTGCGGCAGCCGCCGATCCAGCGCGCTATGCGCAGCTGTTCGCCAACGTGTGGCTGCGCAGCGGCACTGGCGAGGTGTCGAGTGCGCAGGTCCGACTTGCGCAGCCGATGGTCCGGGCCCGAGTTGCCCGGCCCGGCAGCGGATGCGCAGCCACCACCCGCGTCCGCGACGACGCTGCGCAGCGCACAGCGCGCGAGCCGCGCATGGTCGGTCGCGGTCGCCGCGCGGTACGCCGACGGCTCGGCGCAGTACTTCTTGCTGAGCTGCACCTCGCACTGCAGCCGACGCTGGACCAGGGAACTGACCGCGGCCGAAGTGGCCGGTCTGGTCCGCGCGTACGTCGACAAGGGCCCTGAACGACAAAGAGCACGCAGTAGGCCAGCCCTCCCCGCCCCTCGCCGGTGCTCGACCGCCACGGCCGTCGGCGCGAGCGGCTTGTACAACGTGACGGTGACCATCGGATGACACGGCCTCCCGGCAGCGAGCTGGAGAGCCCCAGGTGACGTGTTGTTGTCAGCGTTCCGTCGCCGTGGTCTGGGAGGGCATAGCCCCGGTCGCAGCCGGGCCTGGCAGCAACGGCCGAAGCACAGCCAGCCCGCTCGACAACACCGGCGCGACCAGCGCTACCACGGGCCGGTTGCGCCCCAGCACCGTGTACGCCATGGTCCCCAGGGCGGCCGGGACGGTGGCGGCCAGCAGCCACAGGGACCACCAGCTGACCGTGGCCAGGCTCAGCACCGTGGCGGTGGCCGCGGCCACTGCCCACGGCAGCCTCAAGGCCCGAGTCAGCGCCTCTTCCACCGTCAGCGGCCACACCACTGGCTCGTCCCGGTCGCCGATCAGCCGCAGCAGCAGCGGGCGCGCGGTGTCCCAGACGATGTCCCATGGGTCGTACAGCAGCGCGATGCCGACGAGCACCAGCAGGTCGGGGAAGCCCAGCCAGACCGTTGACGACGTTACCCAGGTCTTGAGCGCATAGTGCAGGCTGGCGCCCACCATCATCAGCAGACAGCCCAGGACCCGGCCCAGCACCAGCGCCACCAGCAGCCAGCCCTCGCCCACCTGCCGAGCCTGCCACGGGTCCGCCGGAGCGATGGAGCCCTCCAGCTCGGAACGGTGTTCAGCTCCCTTCACCAGCATCGCCTCGGCGGTGCGCAGCGCCCGGTCCGGATCGGCCAGGAAGTACTCCTCCTGCAGTTCCGCAGGCAGGTCCTGGGGACCGAGGCGGAAAGCGATGGTGATCGGCGGCGCGGCGGCGCGGAGCTGGGCGAGCTCCTCCTGGAGCGCGGTGCTCTGCTGCTGGGCGCGGTCGGCCAGGAGTTCCGCCTCCTCCCGAGCCTGCCGGGCGCGTTCCAGATCCACTTGGGCGGTATGTAACTGGTCCTCTAACGCCTTCAGCTTCGCGCGGGCGTCAGGCACTTCCCGGGCGTGGGCAACCTCGGTCTGAAGGGTGGAGACCAGCCGCATCAGCAGCAGGACCAGCTGGTGGGTGCCCGCCCGCTCCCGCTCCAAGTCCAGGGTCTGGCGGGTGAGGGAGATCAGCTCCTCCTGGGTGGCCCGTACCGCCAGCGCTCCGCCGCTGGCCCCCGAGTGCGGTGACGGAGGCGCGGGCGGCTTGTCCGCTGCCTCCCACAGCGCCCAGGCCTGCTTGAGGTCGATGTCGCGCTTGCGGGGCTCGCGGACCACCGCCTGGACCAGGCCGGTGACGAACTGCTTGGAAGGCACCCGCCCGTCCAGGTTGTCGCTGATCGTCGACTTCCCCCAGCGGGTCGCCTCCGCGAGCGCGCGCACCGTGATGCCGTGCTCGTCCATCAGCGCCCGCAGGAACGTGGCCAGTTCCGCCGCCTGGTGCGTCTGCGCTCGCAACGGCCGCCAGCCACGGCCCCGGCCCTTCGCACCCGCCATGACGCCCCCCGGCATTGTCCGGCCGTGTCCCGGACAAAGAGGTCCTTGTCCGGAGTTCACCTGGTCGAAGGATACGGACAAAGTGCCGGACACACAGCAGGGCGCAAGGCTCATGACCAGAACCGCTCGGCCCCCAACCCGCCTTACGTCCCTTGGGAGTTGCCCCGCATGACCCGTCCTACCGCGTCCGCCGCCACCCGGTCCCGCCGCGTCTCCGCCCGCACCGCCAGTCCCGGGCAGCTGACGATCCCCACAAAACGATCACGCTGCGGGCGTACGCACAGCAAACTGCCCCGCATGAGCGAACTCGCCATCGACACCGGCGACGACGGCAGGGTCATCGACCTGCGCCGGGAACCGGGCGCCGCTGGCCGCCTGCCCCGCGGCAAGGCCGGCGGCCGCTACCGGTGCTGCGCCTGCGGAGCGACGCTGACGTTCACGGGCCCGGCCACCCCCCACTCCGGCTTCACGCCCCGATTCCGCCACGACTACAACGCCCCTGGCACCGAGCAGTGCACGGCCCCGGGCCCCCACCAGGCCGACGTCCAGGCCGACCTCACCGTCATCCTTGACCTGCGCGACCAGCTGGGGCACGCCCTGCCTGGCGCGACCGCCTGCCTCCAGATCGACCCCCGCCTCGCCGGACAGCGCTGGGAGCTGCCCCCCGCCCTCGTCATCCACCACGGCGACCAAGCGGTCATCATCGAACGGCCGCGCCGCCCGCTCACCAAAGCCGTGGCAGATGCCCGCCTGCATACCGTACAAACCCAGTACGGCCCGAACGCCACCCACTGGTGGTTCTTCGACCGCGACGACACCCAGCAATACATGGCCGCCGGAACCGTCAAAGTCCGCCCCCACGGCACCCCGGACACCCACCACAAGGTGCGACCCACCCCCGTCCAGCGGCAGCTCATCCAGGCGGGCGGCGCGGTCTGCTGGATCACCAAGGACACCGTCCTCATCCCCTACGGTGGCCACCCCGGCACCCATCCCGCCCTCGAAGGCGAGGACTGGAGCGGGGAAATGGCCTCCTGGTCGCGGGACTGGAAGATCTCCCACCCTTACCCCGCCGACGGCGCCGCCTGGTGGGGCCTGATCCCCCTGCCCCTGCTCACCTTGGGACAGCACACCGGCTTCCGTCCCACCGCCTCCTTCGGCCTGATGACCGCCCTGGAAAACGCGCAGAACGGCCGTGAAGCACACCGCCGCCGCCTCGCCCGCGAACACGCCCAGCGCTTGGCGGACGGGCAGCAAAGCGCCGCACCCGCCCTGCTCCCCATTGAGCCGGAGGATGTCGCGGGGGACGGGGCCCCGTTGGCACCGCCGACGGACACCACCGCTGCGGAGAGCGTCGCGCCCGCACCGCTGCCTCCGCGCCCCACCCTGCCGCCTCCGCCTCCGCACGCACCCCTCCCCCGCGTCCCCTCACCCCGCCTGCGGTTCAGCTGGCGCAGCCTGCTGCCGCGCCGCTGGCAAAGGTGAACGGTGGAAGGACCTTCCCGCATCCACGTCTGAGTGAGGGGAGTAGCCCAGCTCCGGGCCGGAGCTGGGCTACTCCCCTCACCAGGCTCAGCGAGCCCTGGAGTCGTACACATCTCACCTCTGCATGACCACCACGAGTAATCCCGTGTCAGGTCGGCTCCGTGTTACGAGCCAGACGGCGCTCTTGGCGTCTCCACGAACGCCGGGCACGCCAGTCCCGTACCGCCACCAACACCCGGATCGGGCGGCTCTCGACCGCGTGGTATCCAGGTTGGGTCAGCCGGACCATGTCCTGGTCCGGCCCGAATCCGTGCTCCACGAAGATAGTCGGCGTATTGATGGGCGCGCCTATCCCCACCACGACCACTGTGTTGATCAGGGCTCGGGCTCGGAACCGCTCCAGATCGGGCCCCTTCTTCGCCTCCGTGTCCTCGTCCACGGGGACCTGCACGGGTGCGACGGGCTGGTACCCGGCGGCGTTCACGCCGATAAACCAGTGCCGATAGCCCGAGATGTTGCCGAAGTAGTGTTCCTCGAAGTACGTGAACCGTCGGGCACCGACAGAGGCATGAACGCTCTGAGGCCTCTGAGGGCTGTCCACCGCGGAGAGCCGCGTTTTCCCGAGGCGGAACCGGGCGCCGTCGGCGATGAGGATCCGGGGCCGCAGCCAGCGGCTACGGGTCGTGATCCCGTACATCACCACCGTGCCCGACGCATTGGCCCACGTCGTCAGATAGCCCACTGCGGACAGCGGCCACACGTACACTGTGAGACCGGCGGCCACCGGATGCTTCCACGTCGGGGCGCCGAACAGGTTCTCCACGAAGATCTGCTGCACGCCCGGGGCGACCTGACGCAGACGGCTGAGCAGATACCGGCGCCAGCCGATCGTCGTACGCCACAGGGTCCGCAGGGCTGGACCAAGGGCGATCACTGCGCCGACGATGGCCGCGGTCTGCCATACGTTCAGGGTGGTGCTGTACCAGTGCTCGACGCCGGCCTGGGACGCTGGCGGAGGGACGGGCACGGGACTTGGCTGATTCACCGCTGCATCGTGCCTCAACCACCGGGTACACCACAGGCGTTCCCGCAATCCCCCACCGCTGAGGCAGTTGCGTCATCGTGATACCAGTCTTCGTCCAGCCCGGCAGCGGTCACGAGCGCGGCTAGGACCTGCGGCTCTGCGTGATGCTTGCGGACCTGGCCCGCCAGCACTTCTTCGCGGTGGATGGGCGCCCGAGATGCCTGCCCTGGCCGAGCCACCGATGTGGGCGGTCGAGGCCCACCAGGGCTTGCACGAGCTCCTGGTACAGCACGCGTTAGGCATACGCCGCCCGCCAGAACCGCGCCTACCTGCGCCGCCGCGGGATCCGCTGCACCATCCCCGACAAGGCCGACCAGGCCCGCAACCGCAAGAAACGCGGCTCGCGCGGTCGGCCGCCGCATTTCGACCCGCAGGACTACAAGGCTCGGCACGCGGTCGAGTGCGGCATCAATCGCCTCAAAAGGCACCGAGCCGTAGCCACGCGGTACGACAAACTCGCAGTCCGCTACGAGGCGACTGTCCTCGTCACGGCTATCAACGAGTGGCTGTGATCAGGGCAGTTGATACAAGGATGGCAAGGAGTCCGCATGGGCCTGCGGTCACGCCCCGGCTATGTCGAGGAGGACCTGCGCCAGTTCACGTGGCTGGGAGAACATCGGCCAGTGGCCGGTGTCCATCTCGATAAGCCGCCAATGCCCACTGGTGAGCAGCTTGGCTACGTCGTCGCTCGGCTCGGGGTCACCGAGCGTGCACTTGATGTAGGTCGCCGGGAGGTCGCCGAGCGGCACTTCCAGCATGGCGGGTTCGGTCAGCGTGGCACCCGGGTGCGGCGTGGAACCGCCCACGATCCGTGTGATCTGCTCATCGGTGAGACCGTGGCCCTCGAAGTGGGCCGCGGGCGCGACCGGCCAGAACCCTCCGTTCTCGGCGATCGATGCCCTCACCATCGCCCCGCCGTCCGGCCAGGCGGAGACGAACGGTTCACCATCGGCCGGAACACTGGAGTCAAGGAAGACCACGTGCGCTAGCCGGTCGCCGATCCGCCCGGCGGCCTGACCGCTTGGGACACCCGAGTAGCTGTGACCTACCAGAATGACTTCACGCAGGTCCTGGTGCTCGGCCTCTTCAACGATGTCCTGAACGTGGGTCTGCTGCCCAGCCGGCACACCTTGCTTTTCAGCAAGACCGGACAGCGTCAGCGGGTGGACGCCATGGCCTGCCGCACGCAAATGCGGCACCACCCCGTCCCACGCCCACGATCCGAGTCGCGCACCTGCAATCAGCACAAAGTTCGCCATGGCCGCACCGTAGCGGAGCGGCCCGACGACCGCTCCGGAAATACTTTCGATACACGCCCTCGCGCGCACGGCGGGCGTCCGCCGCAGGAGTGCGCCGGGGCTGCGGCGGCGAGGCGGGCGGGCACTCGGCGCGGGTCGTGGTGCACAACGGCAACCCGGCTGTCGTGCATGGTGCGTGGATGGAAACGAAACGTCGTCTCTCGTGCACAGGCGACAGAGCAACCGCCTTCGATGGTGCACAGGGGCAATAGCTGAAGCGCCGCCGGGGCGCATACGGTTGCCGCGCATGACAGGCATGAAAGGCTCTAACTCCTGGGCCCGCACCCCCCGTCAGAACCCGGGGCCCTGCATCCCCCGGCCCCGGGACAGCGGTTGACCACTCCCGTTCGGACCTCACGCCCCGCTGAAGGGGCCTTGACGTTCCACCCCGCCAGGAACGGATCACCATCATGCTGCACCACGGTGCCCTCTACCGCTCACCGCCGCCCAGAATACCGGCATTTGTCGGCGATCCTGGCATGCCCGGATGCCACAACGGCCCGTGTCCGGGCCACGACTGCAGCGCGCTTGCCGACGGCTTACGGACCCGGTGCACGGCTTCTGGGCGGCCGCGATGACGGTGCCCGAAGCCGCGACAGCCGCCCCCACACCCCTGCACGAGCGGACCACCCGCGCCAACATGCCCGCCCCGCAGACCCCCGCCGCGCCCAAGGACCCCCACGGCCGCCCCCGGCCACAAGCCCCCGCCGGACAACGGGCCTCCACCCGGCCCGCGAGTCTGCTCGATCCGCTGAGCCCGCTGTCCCCGCGCATGCACCAGCTCCTGACCGAAGGCGACCCGCACGGCGCCTACACCCGCCCAACCCTGCAGCGCGGCGGCCACAACAGCACAGCCTCCGACCACGCCTGGGCCACCACCCGCGCCCTCGCCACCAGTGCCGCCCACGCGGGCTGGAGCCGCGCCGCGTTCGTCCAAGTCCTCCTGGACGGCCCCTACACAGCCGGAGCGCCCGCCCGCGCCCTGCAGCACCGCCGCGGCTACGACACCGCTGTCGCCTGGCTACACCGGGCCTTCGACGGCGCACAACAGCACATCCAGAGCACTGACCCGCTGTGCGGCCGGCAGGACTTCCACGCCGCCCTGGCCGCCCTGCGCACCCGCATCGAACGCACACCCTGGCCGGGCACCGCCGCCAAAACCGACTTACGCAACCTGATCGCCCGCCTCGACATCTGCGCCCTAGCCGGTAGCTGGGACCACACCCTGTCCGAACGCGACCTCGCCGAACGCATGGGATGCGCCCGCACCACCGCCCGCCGCTCCAACCAACGCCTGCGCCACGCCCGACTCCTGCGCCAACTCGACCACGGAACCCCCACCCACGGCGCCCGCTGGATGCTCCTCTCCCCCACCACCCCCCTCAGCCCGCCCCACCACCAACCCGCCAGAACCCTGAACCCGTCTCACCACAAGCCCACCCCCGAACGGCCGCAGGCTGGGGGGGGTCATGAGCGGACTCATACTGAGACACCACCCACCCCAGCACACCGACAGCAACGCCGACCTCGACACCCACACCGCCCGACGATTAATGAGCCTGGACGCCTTCGCCCACCACGGACTCGGCGGCAGCGGACTCGCCATCCTGGCAGCACTGGCCGAACGAGACGGGCAGACACTGGCCGAACTCCAAGGAACCGCCTCCATCTCCCGCGCCACCGCCTACCGCCAACTCACCACACTCACCCACCTCGGCCTCATCCAACGCCAAGGCGAACTCCTCCACCTCACACCCAAAGCCCTCACCGGAACCGGCCAGCCCGGCCCCCACTGCCAACACCCCGCCACCGACTGGACCGACGTAGCAAAACGTCTGAGCGTAGACGGCACCGGCGACCGCAGACGACAACACCACCACACTGAACGCACACAGTGGCACAACAAACAGCTACAGCTGACGGCCCGACGCAGTCACACACCACCACCACAGGCACACACCGGCTGGGCCACACCCACGCGTCCGTCGACCCAGGGCGCCTCCAAAGAACCACCCCACCCAATACAGCCGACAGGACACGGGTCTGGTGCAGGTTTGGGTGACAGGTTCGGTCACGCGGCCTGAAGGGCCGGTGGGGTCATGACGGTCTCGAATTCGACGGGGGTCAGCCGGCCGAGCGAGGCTTGTCTGCGGCGCCGGTGGTAGGTCCTCTCGATCCAGGTCACGATCGCGATCCGCAGTTCCTCGCGGGTGGCCCACGATCGGCGGTCGAGGACGTTCTTCTGTAGCAGGCTGAAGAAGGACTCCATGGCCGCGTTGTCGCCTGCCGCCCCGACCCTCCCTATCGAGCCGACGATCCCGTGCCGGTCGAGGGCCCGGACGAACTTCCGTGACCGGAACTGCGACCCGCGATCGCTGTGCAGAATGCACCCGTCGACGTGTCCACGCCGGGCGACAGCGTTGTTGAGGGCTGTGACGGCCAGGCGGGACTTCATCCGCTCATCGATCGAGTAGCCCACGATCCTCTTGCTGAAGACGTCCTTGACCGCGCAGAGATACAACTTCCCTTCGCGGGTGGCGTGTTCGGTGATATCGGTGAGCCACAACCGGTTGGGTCCGGTCGCGGTGAAGTCACGGCGGACGAGGTCGTCGTGCACCGGCGGGCCGGCCTTCTTGTTTCTGCCGCGCTTCTTGCCGAACACGCTCCACCAGTTGTTGTCCCGGCAGATCCGCCATGCGGTCCGGTCGGCCATGCCGGATCCCACGCTGCGGGCTTCGTCGGCCAGGAATCGGTAGCCGAACTCCGGATCCTCGCGGTGAGCGTCGAACAACGCGTTCGCGCGTGCGGCCTGCTCGAACTCGGCCTCGGTCACCGGCCGCTCCAGCCAGCGGTAGTAGGGCTGGCGGGCAAGTCTCAGAACCCTGCACGTGACCGTGACGGGAATTCCGCCCGTGGCCAGCTCTTTCACGAGCGGGTAGATCCTTTTCCCGGCAGGTGTGCCTGTGACAGGTAGGCCGCAGCCCGGCGCAGGACCTCGTTCTCCTGCTCCAGCAGCTTGATCCGCCGACGTGCTTCCCGTAGTTCCGCGTTGTCCTGGCTGGTCGTTCCGGGCTTGGTCCCGTCGTCGATGTCCGCGCGACGCATCCATTTCCACAGCGTCATCGCATGCACTCCGAAGTCGGCGGCCACCTGCTCGACCGTCACGCCCGGGCCACGGTTCGTCGCGACCCGCACGACGTCCTCGCGGAACTCTTGCGGATAAGGCTTGGGCACAGCGACATCCTTCCCACCCGCCCCACAGGGCAAGCCAGTTCAGATGTCACCCGATCGTGCGGCAGACCCCACACCACTCACACCTGCCAGGAAACCCCACACCCAACCGACCAACACCACGAAACCGAACCTCAACGGGCAGGAATCCACAGCCGTGTTCACCGCGCGGCCACGCCGACAACATCACACACAGCGGAGCAAACACGTGCACCGGCAACACCTACACCGTGACCGAAGCACCCTCGCCCCGGCCAGCAAAAAACAGCCGCCGACCGCGCACAGATCCGAGAACCACAAACACAGCAAACCAGGACAGGCACACCCGACCTCACCACAGAGGAATCCATGGCCGGGCATGACATCACGCGAACGGGCAAGCAAGTCGACTGGTTGGACATCCCCCCTCGCAGCTGCAGCAGCTGTAAGCAGGCCTGCGCGGGGACCACGTGACCGTCCAGTCCAAGATGGTGACCTCGGCCGGGCCACCCCCGCCTGCGCGTGGACCGCACCGGATGCCAGTGGGCCTATCTCCCGCACGACTTCCCGCCCCACCAGACGGTCTACGGATATTTCGTCAGGTGGCAGAAGGAAGGCATCTTCGCCCAGCTCAACGGCCTGCTGCGAGAGTTGGTACGACGACAGGAGGGCCGTGCACCCGAGCCTTCAGCCTGCGTGATCGACGCACAGAGCGTCAAAACCTCCACCAGCGTCCCCGCCACGAGCCAGGGCACCGCCGCGGGCAAGAAGATCGTGGGCCGCAAGCGCAGCATCGTGACCGACACCCTCGGCCTGCTGCTGGCGGTGGTGGTCACCGCCGCCAGCGTGCAGGACTCGGCGGCCGGCACCCGCCTGCTCGACCAGGTCGCCGCCGCCCACCCCACCCTGCGCAACGTCTGGGTCGACGACGGCTACCGCCAACACCCACACCGTCACCCTGGCGCCACCAACCAAACCCACAAGCAGGCGCACCAAAAGAACCTAAATCACCGGTATTGCCTCTAAGCCGTGATCACGCCAACTGCCCAAAGGTTAAATGCCCCTGACGTCCCAGCATGCCAAACCCCGCGGCACCGCGGCACCGCCTGGCTCAGGGCTCAGGGCTCAGGGCTCAGGGCTCAGGGCTCAGGGCTCAGGGCTCAGGGGACGATGGCGAAGATCTGGTCCTCGTTGTCGTCCACGTTGAACAGGAACATGTCGGCGTCGAAGGAGTCGCTGCTGGCCGTCCATTCGCACCAGTCGAACGCCCGCAACGGCAGGGCGCGGATGATCCCCGAGCCCGGCCACACCAGCCCACCGCCCGTGATGAAGTCGCACCACCAGGCGTTTACGTCGTCCAGATCGTCGCCGTACGGGATCGCGGTGCCGCCCGGTGGGATGTTAAACCAGCCTTCCTTCGTCCAGTCTCCGCCGTCCGGGCAGCCGGGGGTGTACCGCATGATGGCCACCGAGACCACGAACGGGCACCGGTTCAGATACTGCAGCATCGTGCCTCTCCCTCCGGTCCTCAGCCTTTCCCGGACTCCGTGGCCCGGCCAGGAGCCGGACGCACGCCCTCGCGGCCCTCGCGTTCGACGAGCACGTCGGCGGCCTGAGCCGTCCGGTACGGTCGGCGCACCGTGACGTTCGTCCTGCGGTCCTGGGGGTCGCTCGGGGCTCCGAGGTCTCCCCTCTTGCTCACCTGCACGGTGAAGCGCTTTTCTTCCGCCATGTCCGTCGTCCTCCGACCTGCGTGTCCAGGGGTTCGGGGAAGCTCGGAGCAGACGGTCCGCCGCGATCATGGCGCGACACCCGGTAAGCAGCGGACTGCCGCTGGAACAGGCCCTTTCCTCCATCGTCACGCCGCGCCAAGTGCGGCGCAATCCGGCGGGTTCAGCCGATGAGACGCCAGGTCTGCGGCCCGACGATGACGTCGACGGTGATGCCCGCCGCCGGTTCACCCCCGCCTGCGCGGGGACCACGCGCACACGCAGGCCCACGGAGAACAGGCCGACGGTTCACCCCCGCCTGCGCGGGGACCACGACTCCCACCCCGTGTTCGTGTCCGAACGCACCGGTTCACCCCCGCCTGCGCGGGGACCACCGGTCCAGGTCGGCCAGCACGTCCATGTAGTGCGGTTCACCCCCGCCTGCGCGGGGACCACCCGGTCGAGCTGCGCGTGTAGTGCGGACCGTGCGGTTCACCCCCGCCTGCGCGGGGACCACGACACCAAGGGAGGTGAGCCGCGGTGACGCTGCGGTTCACCCCCGCCTGCGCGGGGACCACCCTTGCCGACCTGGGCTTCTACCCTCGGTTTGCTATTTCTTGACACTCCTCCGGGCGGAACGCGATCAGTGTGAGTCCGTCAAGATCTACAGGGACGCGGCGCCGTTCGCCGGCTGTCTGCACCGTGAACCCCTGCTCGTTGGCCTCTGGATGAACAAGTACAGCGGCTCCGTCACCGATGGAGGCGCTGACGACCCGCCAGAGCTCGTCACGCACACGTGCGGAGAGCGTTCCGACATAGAGCCCTGGAGCGGGTTCGATCATCCAACGGGTCAGCGCGCCGCGCACATGGTCGGGGACCGCCGTGGCGGACAGGACTGTCAGGTTCGGCACTGTCCAGCCGCCTTCCCTCTCAGGACAGGTTGGGCTGTTGCCGATGCCCAGCTACCGGGACTCACAGTGATCCCCCTGTCGGCCTGTCCGGCTCGTTCGACGCTCCTGGGGGTTCAGGAGACGCAACAAACGATGCGTCTGCGGTCCTTGCATAGTTGACTCCTGCAGGAACTGAACCGGCTTCCGGATCCCAGAGATTGACAAGGTCAACTTCGTGGCCGTCCGGGACGGGGCGGCTTTCATCGGGAGCGAGGAGTGACTGTACGTCGGCGACGATTCTCGGCAGGAGTTTGTACAGGCGCAGTCCTTCGCGGAAGCTGCGTCGGGCCATGGCTTCGGGGTGGGGCGAGTCATGCAGCGAGAAGGCGAGCGGGATGGTGAGTTCTGCTTTGTACAGGTCAGCGATGTCGTACACCAGGGCGTGCTGCTTGCCTTGGTGGACGAAGCCGAGGGCGGGTGAGCATCCGAGGGCGACGAGGGCTGCGTGCACGATGCCGTACAGGCAGGTGTTGGCGGAGGACAGGGCCAGGTTGACGGGGTCCTGGTCGTCCCAGGCGGCGGGGTCGTAGTTGCGGCGGAAGCGGCCGATGCGGTGCTGCTGGGCGAGGAGGCGGTAGAGGGTCTTGACGCGCTGTCCTTCCAGGCCGCGGAGTGTGTTGAGGGGCGTGGAGGCGGGGACGGGGGTGTCGAATCGTTTGAGGTACATGTTCCGGGCGACGTCCAGACGGCGTTCGGGATCGGACCATTGGTGGACTTGGTGTTCGAGCCCAGCGGGTGGTGAGGGCGTCGGAGGTGGTGGTGGAGTAGCAGCGGACGCCGCCGGAACCGCTGCAGACCACGGTGGTGCCGTGGCGGGCGAAGGTTGCCAGTGCTGGCTGGGTGATGGAGGTTCCGGGACCCAGGAGTACACAGGAGAGTGCTGCGGTGGGCAGATAGACGCGGGTGGTCTCGCCTTCCACGGTGGTGGTTTCGGCGCAGACGCCGGTGTCGTCCTGGACGATGCGGACCACGTCCGCGTACAGAAAGGAGAGGGAGTCGCCGACGCGGGGCAGCATGGCGAGGGTGGGTGCGGCGATGCGGCGGCGTGCCGTTGTGTGGTCGTGTGGCGGGTTGGAATTGGCCATGGTGTGCGGTGTCATCCGTGAGGGTGGTGGGGGGCGAGGCTGAGGAGTCCGCATCCGTAGGACTTGCTGCGGCCGATGCCGTGCAGCAGGGCTTCCTGGGCCGTTTGGGGGTCGTGGATGGTGGCTGTGCCCTGGAAGAGGGTGGCCTGATGGGGTACCACCACCTTGTGGGGTGGTGGTGCGGTGGTGGCGGGGAGCGGGGCTGTCGGCCGGCTGGGGTGGGGGGTGGTGTTCTGGGGGTGGCGGGTGGTGAGGGTTTCGGCGGGTTCGGCGAGGAGGGTGTTCAGGGTGAGTCCGGCGGCGGTGGCGCGTTCGCTCCACCACTGGGCTGCGTCGTCGCCGTGGAGGGCGATGGCTTGCTTGAAACGGCCTGCGGTGCTGTTGCGGCCGCATCGGCGCACGGTGTTGCCCAGGATGCGGTAGCAGACGCTCAGGCCGGGGCGCAGGGCGCTGAAGAGGGCGTGCATTTCGCGGACTTGGGTGTGTCCGTAGCCGTGCGGGAGTCGGCTGGCGTCGGGGGCGATGCGGCTTTGGACGAGGAGGGTGGGGGCGGCGTCGGTGTCGAGGCGGAAGAGGAGCCCTGCGTGGGCACGCGGGCTGGCGCCGAGGTGGTGCGGCAGCAGCGTCATGACCCGGCGATGCAGCGCGTCCGCGTGCGCGAGGTCGTACTGGACGGCGCGGCTGGCGGGGTTGAGGCTGATGTGGGTGAGCCAGGCCTGGGTGGTGGCGGGGGGTGCTGTGGGTGTCATGGGGTGCTCGTTTCGTGCGGTGCGGGTGAGTTGCCGGGGTGCAGGTAGGTGATGAGGGCCTGGAGGTAGTCCAGGCCGTAGCCCTGGCACAAGGTGGCGGGCAGAGGGTAGTGGGCAGAGTAGGCGGGCCTGCTGCGGTAGACGCGGTCGTGTACGCGAAGGCGTACGGGATCGTCGTTGAGGGTGGTGGTGGACGATCTGGTGGTGAGGGTGGGGGCGAGGCCGGGGGGCAGGGGGGTGTCTGCCGTGAACCGTACGGAGACGGTGGCAGGACCTTGCGGGGGGCCGGCGGTGGTGTCGTGGCGGGCGTCGGGGGCGGGGCGGGCCAGCGGCACCTTGGTCAACTCGGTGACGGGGTCGGGGACGTCGCTGCGCAGGAGCAGCTGGGGGTTGGGCGGGCAGGAGCGGCGGCCGAGGTGGAGTGGCCAGTGCGGGGCGCTCAGCGCGCGGGCGCAGGCAGCGGCGAGGTCCGGGTCGCCTGGGGCGGTGACAGCGATGGTGAAGACGGCGTCGGCCAGGTAGGTGCGCTGGGAGACGATGGTGGCGAATGCGGCTGCCCTGCGGGTGCCTTTGGCAGTGGGGACGGTGCGGTGGACGGGGTAGCCGCCTCCGACGGTGTGGAAGTCGCGCAGGCGGGTTCCGGGGCGGTCGCAGCGCACCACGAAGCGCAGATGGCTCAGCCGGGTGAAGGCGATGGGCAGTTGGCTGTCTGCTGGGGTATCGGCGACGGCATGGGCGCGGGGGATGCCGAGGGCGGATGCGATCATGCCGATGAGTCCGGACCGGGTGGGGTGGGAGACGGTGTCGCGGTCGGTGAAGGCGCTGTGTTCCCCCCATGCCTGCAGGGGGCCGCCCAGTTGCAGCAGGAACCCGCTCATGAGGCCGTGTCTTCGCTGGTGGCGTAGGCGGCGTCGAGGGCCTGGTCGACGAGTTCGGTGTAGGACTGCACGTGAGTGCCCAGTCCTGTCAGTGGATCCTCGTTGATGCCTGCGTGGGCGTGGTGAGCCACGGCGGTCGTTCCCAGTAGCTGTGTCAGACGGCTGGCGTAGGTGGCAAGGGCGTCGCGGGAGGGCTGGCCCCAGCCTTCCCGAGTGGCCTGGACTGGCTTTTCGAACGCCGAGGCCAGTGAGACGGGCCGGTCCGTGCGCACGGCGAGGTGGACGAGGTCGGGGATGCTGTGCGGGGCGGTGGAGGTCTTCTTCGCGCTGGGCATGCTGTGGATGAAGGCATGGACGAAGGCGGTGGCCAGGGTGCGGGCCAGAGCGGCGTCGGCGAGATTGCGCGTGAGGTCGTCGAGGTCGAGGGTGGCGTAGCGGTAGAAGACACCGCTGCTGTATTCGCTGGTGTTCATGTGGGCGCTGCCCGCGTCGGTGGCCCATTGGTCGATGTCGTCGACGGCGGTGAAGAAGTCGGCCTGGACCGAGGTGCTGTGGGTGGTGAAGGCGTGGGCGACTTGGACGGCTCCGTCGACGCCCGCGCCGGGGATTTCGGCGAGCATGCGGCCGAAGAGGGCGATCGAGCCGTTGCGGGAGCGCAGGACCTCGTGGATGTCGTCCTTGGGGAGCAGGGGCTTGGCTGCCGCTTTGGTTCCCAGGGCCGCTTCCAGCTGATCACGGTGCTTTTCGGCGATGCCGGCCAGGATCTCGGCGGCGGTGTCGGGCAGGAAGAGCAGGGATGTGGTGGTCCGGTCGCCGTTGTCCAGGCCGAGTTTGGAGTCGGTGGAGCGGATGATCTGGGCGCCGGCGAGCTCGGCGAGGTCGGTGGGCCACTGCCGCGCTGTGAGGATCTTGGCGATCTGCACGGGCAGGCGCCGGGTGCGCTGCGCCTGATGCCCGATCTGTGCTTCCACGGCCAGCCGGGTGGGGCGCTTCCACGCCTGGCTGGAGACGCGGGTGCGGGTGGTGCCGCCGAAGGTGACCGTTTTGGGTGAGCCGAGGTCGTCGCGGTTGACGTTGCTGAAGGGCAGGGTCTGCAGGATGTGGATGTCGACGAAACGCGGCCGGCCCAGGCCGGGCAGGGCTGTCGTGGGGGCGTCGTGTGTGCTCATCGCGGGTTCCTCAGTCTGTGCGGTGGTGAGATGCAGCGGGACGGGGCACGGTTACGGCCGGGGTTCGCGGGCGCGGCGCAGGGTGCGGTAGTAGTCCTCCAGCCATCGAGTGGCGATCGCCTCCCGCGCGTAGGGCCAGCGGCCCAGGTCGTGCAGGAGCCGGCCGTAGTCGACCGGTGTGCCCGCGGAGCCGAGGTGGCGCAGCACGCCGGGCAGCATGCGGTGCAGGCCGTCGGTGTCCTGACGCACAATCAGGTGCAGGCGCGCCTCGGCGCCGTCTTCCTTGATGGCCTCCGGGCCGTGCCGGGTCACGGCCTGGGCCAGGCTGGCCCCCAGGCTGGCCCCCCACGCCGTGGGCGGGGCGCCGGGAGTGGGCACGGGTTCGGTGGTGGCGGACGGCTGCGCAGGCTGCTCGTGTGCCGGCTCCCCCAGGTCTGCAGGCGCAGCGGTGTCAGTGTCGGTCTGGCGCTCGGCGCGTGGGCGTGCGGCGATCAGGGCGGCCACTGCGTAGTAGGCGCGCTTTTTGGCTCCGCGGGCCGAGTCGGGGATCAGGCCGCCCCGCAGCAGCGCCGCGTGAGTGCGGGCAGGTACTTCGTCCACGGGTTTGGCCAGCGCGCGGCGGAGCGCCTGCTGGGTGCCGGGGCTGGCGCAGGCAGCACGGACGTTGGTGACGAAGGTGTCGCAGTCGGCGAGGGCTGGCGCACGCGGTTGCGGTGCGGGCCTGTGGTCGGTCGCTGGCTGGGGAGGCTGGTCGTCACTCAGGCTCATCGGCGAGTCCTTAACTGTTCAGTGTCCACAACAGGGCATGCGGTGGCCCGAGAGGGCCCACGTCCATGCCGCACTGCATGGCAGTCGGGATCATCGGTCACGGCCGTGGTCCAGCAGCGTGCGTACCAGGCCTCGCGCCGACTCACGCGCTCGGGCGCCGCGCGGCTGCGCTGCCACCGAGGCGGTGGTGTCGTCATACACGTGCAGGGCGATCTCACCGAACAAGCGGACGACGGCGGTGAAGTCTGCGCCCTCCATCAGGTTCCAGAAGAGTTCCTCGGCGGCCGGCCAGTATGCGGCCAGCGCCCGGTCCGGCCACGGCCCCGTGCTCTTGGTTTTCTTAGCTCCGCCGCCCGTTGCGGGCTGGGCGGAGGTCATCACCTGCTGGGTGGGGTGCTCCTGGGTGAAGGGGGTGGTGTAGGTGCGCCACGCGCTGCGCAGCGCCGTCGACAGATGCCAGGCTGCTTTCTCGGCTGCTTCGCGCGCCTGTTTGGCCCCGTGTGCCAACGCCGTGTCCGTGTCGCTGTCGCTGGTGTTCAGCAGAGCGAACAGGCGGGGGGTCGTGGCGCTGAAGTAGGTCCGGTCCCGTGTCTGACCGTCCTGGTCGAAGCCGTAGGCCACCACGCGCAGCTCCCGGAACACGGCAGGTGGCAGCTGGTCGCCGCCCAACCCGTCGAAGATCAGTGGCCTTCGGCCGCTATCCCCGCGGCGCAGCAGCACCAGTGCGTCGAGGTCACGCCACAAGGCCCGCTCTGCCGCCGCGTCGCGGGGATAGATCTGCCCGTCCTTGCGTTCGTCCCAGATCAGGTAGGGGTCACGGTGTGCGGGCCGGTTGTGCCGCAGGCCCCAGGTGATGGTGGCGTCGACCACGCCCTGTCCGTCCTCGGACGGCTGGAGCAGGACCGCGTGCTGGTACTGCTCGGTCAGCAGGGACAACAGGCCCGCCGCCGACTCGGGCGGGGCCAAGGGGTCGGGAGGCACCTCCCGCTCCCAAGGGCAGCCATCCACCATCCCGCCCTCGGCCTGGGGCCAGGTGCCGGGTTCGGGAATACCCAGCACCAGGGTCTCGAACAGGGACCGGCCCAGGGGATGGCACGACAGGACCCGCCGCAGCGGCCCCGCCATGGTGTTGCCGTAGCGCTGCCCGTCGACAGTGCGCGGTGTGCACTGCCCCGACGGCCCGTAATACAACTGGGCGATCAGATGCAGCACCGCCTCACCCGGGGCGAGCGCGACCTGGTCAGCGTCGGTGAAGTGCCCGAAGAACACTTGGTTGTTGCCCGCCGGACGGGCAAGTACCAGCTTGTTCACCCCCGAGGAGGTAGAGCACTCCTGGTCTAGCCGGGGATCCTGGAGGAAGGGACGCTGCGGATCAAAAAGACGCAGGCCGACAGCATGGGTGTCGAAGTAGCGCTTGACCGCGTCGGGTTCGAAGCCGCAGGAGTCCTCCAGCAGGGCATAGCGGCGATCGAGCCAATCGCTGCTGTCGGTTGCCTCGTGCAGGCCCGTGATCCGTGCGGCCATCGCGCACAGCATGCGCATCAGGCCCGATGCTGCGGGAGGAATCGCCACCGCAAGGCCGTCGAACCGGTGTGCGTCAAGGAAGAGTTCGAGCAGGCCGACGCGCCGGGTGGACTCTCCGGCGAACACCGGCGCCCACGGCCGTAAGGCCAGGGGGAAGGGATCTGGGACACCGTCATCGGGAGGCATACGAGCCAACACCTCGATCATGAAACGGGAATGCGGAACGTTCAGGCCGGCGCGCGGATCCTCCGGAGTCCGCGAGAGCGGGCGGGGACCGTCGTACCCTGAGGTCATCTCTCCGCAGCGTTCGGCGGAGGTGAACCAGTGACCGGGTGAGCTGGGAAGTTCCTACTCAGCCCGTCCCCGCGCAGGCGGGGGTCGAGCAGCCCCGCCCACCTGGCATGGCTTGCCAGGCAGGCGGGCTGCCTCCGGAGTACGTCCCGACGCTATGCCCAACTCCCTTGATCGTGCCGCGTTTTCCCGAAGGTGACAGGTTGCGCTGCACCGAAGGTGACAGGTTGCGCTGACCAGCTCCTGCCGCCGCTCCACGGGCTACGCATCCCGCTGCAGGACCAGCCCCAGGTCGCGGTGGCAAGTGATCTCGTCGCCCCCCAGCCTGGCCCCCAGCAGCGTGCCACCGGGTTCCATGCGGTGGGGAAGCAGGATGAGCCGGGCCAGGCGCGGCTCGTCACGCCAGGAGACGGGCGGTGCGTGCTCCGGACCGCATGCGGCACGCCAGCGTCCGTGCGCCAGCGGCGCCACGTAGCCGAGCAGGGTACGCACGTCCCCCGTGGTGAAGCGGCCGTTGGGGCCGCTCCCGGCGATGGGGAACTCCACGGTGCACTCCTGGTCCAGCCACCGCTCCTGCCCATCGTCGAACACCGGCAGGACCTGCACGGACTCCACCCCAAGACGCGTACGCACCAGGTCCTCGTCGGCATTGCTGGTGGTCAGGGTATGCAGCGACGAGACCTTGTGCGGGGCGGGCAGCATGACCATGTCCGCCAGCGCCCTGCGGGCCATGCCGTCGGCCAGGCGCTTCCAGTCACGCTCGAACAGCTGCTCTGGGGAACTGGAGGCGAACTCCTCCGCGTACACCGCGTCGATGAGCTCTTGCACATCGCCCGGAACAGCCACGGCAGTCCCCTTGCGCTGCTCCAGGAGTTCCAGCGTGCGCTGCAGCAAGGACGGATCATAGACATCCCCCCACGCCTTGGGCACCGCCAGTTTCCGATCGCCTGCGACGGGTGCCAGCACCACGAGACGAGGACGATGCGCCCAGGCCGGACGCCAAGGCTGCGGAGCGTGGTGACGCCAGACGCGGCCCGCTCGCTGCAGCAGCATGGCCATGGGAGCCAGGTCGCACACCACCAAGTCAAAATCAATGTCGAGTGACTGCTCGATGATCTGGGTGGCGACCAGCACCGCCCCGCGCGGACCCTGGGGGCGGCGCACGTGCGGCTTGTCCGTGCGGCCGAACCACGCCTCCACCTCTGCCGTGAGCTCAGAGCGGCGCCCGGCGGGGAAGCGCGCGTGCAGCAGCCGCAGCCGGGGGCCCGCCTGCGCGTCGCCGAGCGAGCGGTCCCCCACCGACGCGTCGTCCCAGCCTGCATACCCCTCGCCGAAACGTGTCCGAAAATGCGCACGCAGCGCCTGATAGGTCTGCTGCGCCTCGGCGACCGTCGTACAGATGACCGCGACACAGCCGCCACCGGCCACCACGCCCTCGATCACCTCCAGGAGGGCAACGAGCCGGCCCTCCTGGAGGGACGGATCGTAGGTGTGGGTGACGTGCCGGACGTCGACGTGCAGCTCGCGCTCTCGCTCGCTGCGCACCGGCTGCGCGGGTTCGATGACACGCCCGCTGAGGGAAGCGAACAGCCAGCCGGGATAGGCGGGGCTGGGCACCTCGCGTCGTACCGCGCGCGGATCCGCGCCCGTCAGGTAGGCCTGCACCAGTCCGCGCGCGGTCTGGCCGGTGAGAGTCGCCGACAACAGCACCACCGGCACCCTCATCGCCCCCAGCCACTCCAGCAACCGCAGCAGCAAAGCGTGCGTATAGGCGTCGAAGGCATGCGCCTCGTCGACGACCACCGTCTTGCCCGAAAGCCCCAGGTGGCGCAGGGCATTGCGCCTGAGCGGCAGCACCGCCATCAGGGCCTGGTCGATCGTGGCGACAGCCAGCGGCGCGAGGATGCCCCGTCCCCGCCGTCGCAGCCACCGGCTGGCTTCGACCGAGACTCCCTCATCCCCGCCTGCCCCCTCGGGCTCGGACAGCACGCGCGGCTCGCTACCGCCCTGGCCCGCATCGCCGTACGGTTCATACAAGTCGGCAGCGCCGTGCAGAAGGGTCAACGCCGCCGGTTCCAGCAAGGTGCCCGACGCGAAAGCGGCCATGCGCCCGTACATCTGGTTGGCCGTGGCCTGCGTGGGCAAGGCAAAAAACAACCCGCTCGTTCCACACGCCGCGCTCAGCAACGACGCCGCATAAAACGCCGTCTCGGTCTTCCCCTCCCCCGTCGGCGCCGTCACCAGCAAAATCCCCGGGCCGTCAATCGCCCCGGACAGCCCGGCCTCCACACTCTTCTGCAAACCGTACGGACGCGCGATCTCCGGAAACAGCTCAGCGAAGGTGCCGCGTCGCAGGGCCGCCCGCCCCAGGCCGGCTTCCTCCAACAAGACCGGCGCCGAGCCCACCAGAGCGCGCGCATGGGCAGCCAGTGATGCACGGGATCCCACATCCGCCCGGCCGGCAAGGCACTTCTGCTGGCGGAGGATGACATGTTCCTGGCTGGCGATCCAGTCCGAGACGATCACCATGCCGGCGATGACCACAGCCACCTCCACCGGCAACGCCCCGCAGGCGGGTACCGCGGGCCGGCCCAGCACCTCGTGCAGCGCCGCCGCATGCTCCCACCGCTGCCCCTCCCACGCGCCAGCCCCCAGCTCCCGTGTCACGCTCAGCGGGTCCTGCAGATCACGCAGCTCAATCCCCTGCGGGTAACGGCCGTGATGCCCGCCCAGCACCTGCGGCACCTGCGCGAGCAGCAGCCGCGCGAGCCGCCCGCCCGACTGCGGATATCCCAGCCGTGCCAGCAGCTGCGGCAAGGCGCGGTGGGTGGCGTACTCATGCCGCACAGCCCCCGAACCACCCCCGGACAGCACGCCGTTCGCATACGCCGCCTCGTCGAGGAAGCCGCAGGCAGCCGGCCTGGTCCGAGCCGCGAGCCGCTGGAAACCCGGCGTGATCTTCCCCAGATCGTGCAGACCCGCCCAGAACATCACCACGCCACGGGCCTGTTCCGGCCCGAGCTTCAGCGCCTCGGCGATGCGACGCTGCTGGGCGGCCGAGAGCACCGAATCCCACACCGTCCCGCACACCACCGCCGTGTCCACCAGATGCCCTACCAACGGATACGGCATGGGCAGCCCATCAGACTTTCCCCATAAGCGTGTATCGACCATCACTCCCCCACCCGAGCCCAGCAGCAGGGCAGTACTCCACCACACGCCACTGACAACGCCACAACACACCAGGCCAGACCCCCGGCCTCACAACAGGCCATGCCCCCAGGGATGTTGACGAGAACACCGGCCGCTTCCCCCACACAGCCGCTCACCGCAATCCCGCCCCGAACCACTACCGCCTGCCGTTACCACAACACCGCCAAAGCGCCCGCGCCTGGCCCGACCCGGCTCACCCCCACCTGCGCGGGGAGCAGCCCTGGGCGACCTTGGTCCAGTCCGTAACGCCCGGTTCACCCCCGCCTGCGCGGGGAGCGGGGGAAAGTGGGCCGCCATGACGCTAAAGCCGCCGGTTCACCCCCGCCTGCGCGGGGAGCGGATGTGGTCGGCCGGCGCCGACGCGGTCGCGTTCGGTTCACCCCCGCCTGCACGGGGAGCGGAAGTTCTTCGGCGCGTTGAACCGCGGGTTCGTCGGTTCACCCCCCGCCTGCGCGGGGACCACTACGACGTGGGATTCGGACGATAAAGCGGATCCGGTTCACCCCCGCCTGCGCGGGGACCACTGGTACCCGGCCGACTCGACCATGTACAGGCCCGGTTCACCCCCGCCTGCGCGGGGAGCGGCCCTCCTGGGGCAGGCTTTTCGCCCAGTGCGGCGGTTCACCCCCGCCTGCGCGGGGAGCGGGGCGTGCGTACTCGCGGCCGGTCACAGGATCACCGGTTCACCCCCGCCTGCGCGGGGAGCGGGGCTTCCTGACCTGCGAGGCTAAAGACCCTTTGCAAGTTCTTGACGCGTGCCACTAGGGACCACTGGAATCTCCTCACTCACTGACGAACTGCACCGAGGCTCCAGCATTTTAGACAGGAAGTCTCGCGAGCCCAGCCGACCGCTCACCAACGGCGGATACCTGTAGAGAGGCAAAAGGGGCGCGAGGGTGCCGGCGAATGTGAGCTCAACAGCACAGCCCAGGCGCCCGGGATCAGCACCGCGTCCACAACGCCTGCTCTGCCACGTTCGGTTCACCCCGCCTGCGCGGGGATCAGGTCCTGGTCACCAATTCCGTGGATTTCCTGGGCGGTTCACCCCCGCCTGCGCGGGGATCAGAGGGCTCGCCAGTCCGCCGCGGTCCCGCCGGCCGGTTCACCCCCGCCTGCGCGGGGATCAGAGGAGGTAGAGGTTGCGGGCGCGCTCGGCGGTCGGTTCACCCCCGCCTGCGCGGGGATCAGTCCACGTGCCCGTGTAGGACATGTCAGACCTGCGGTTCACCCCCGCCTGCGCGGGGATCAGGCCCGCGCCGCCGTAGATGCACATCATCGCCCTGGTTCACCCCCGCCTGCGCGGGGATCAGGCGCCCGAGGCCTGCGCGCCTGCGATGATCCCCGGTTCACCCCCGCCTGCGCGGGGATCAGCTCCTCCGCCGCGCGGTCCCGGGCGACTCGCCCGGTTCACCCCCGCCTGCGCGGGGATCAGGCTTCCTGAGCTGCTACATCAAGACCGCTTTGCCGTTTCTTGGCCAGCAAGTCCCGGATCGAACATCTCCCCCCTCACTCCACGGCTCCCACCATCTCACCCATCACCGCTGACGTCAGAACATCGCCAACAGCCTCCGCTCCAACGGCGCTCAGCACCGCCAGCACTCGACACCTCCCCACCAGCCGTACGGGCCAAGCCCGACCAAGCTGCTCGCACGTGCCTCACAGTGGGGCGGTATTGCAGGAGAGTGCGCAAAAGATCACGGGATCGATGCGAGATGGCTGCCGCGACCAACGCTTCAACGGTGAGGACCAGACCTCGCTGTAGACGACGCCCCCGGTGCACACCACGGTAACGAAATACAAGATGCACATCTCCCGGCTCCGGTACTGCCGCAGCCGGGGGCCCGCCATGCCGCCGAAGAGCCCCCGCCGGCCTCAGGGTCGACGGCGAAGACCCGCGGTTGAACGGCCCAGCGGGGGCCAGGATCACCTGCCAAAAAGTCCATACGGCTACCCGTGCCGGGGAGCGTTGCCGAGCGGGTACCGAAGACACCGTACGGCCAGCCGGCGCGGGAGCTCCGCCGGACGCGATGCAGAGCGTGGCCTGGAAATCCTTCTCACCGCGCAGGCACCAGCCATGCTGCACCCCGCCGTCCCCCGACTTCACGCCAGTGTCGGCGCTGCCCCTGGCAGAGGCTTTCGGCTCCGAACCGATACCTGCTCCCCTCGACAGTCTCAACACCAGCCTGTGACGGGATGTTGGTCACCGCACCCGCGTCTCCTCGCTGCGCCGGATGGCTGTTTCCTGCCTCACAGGAACCCAGCAGTAGTGGCGCTGCGGCGGGTTGGCGTGCGCGGGCGGGGTGGCGGGTTCAGTCTGTGGGGATGGAGTGGCGAGTGCCTGGAGGGCCTCCGCATGGACCGATACAGCGGCCCGACGGCGAGGACGGGCAGCCGAGGAGCAGGCGGATCCGGCCGTGGCTGACGCATACAGCAGCGGCCGCGGTGGGGCTGCTGATCGGAGCGTTGGCCGGCTCGGTCGGGCACTCCTCCTCCGACGGGGGCGCCTCCCCCACGGTGACAGCCACGCGCACCGAGACCGCCGCGCTGCCGCCGACGGCAGCTCCGCCACGCTCCGAGGACACAGGCCACGCGAAGGCCGGGCAGATCCCGGGTGACGGCATTTCCCTCATCGGGCGGGACATCCGGCCCGGCACCTACCACAGCGAGGGCCCCCAGGGCGACCCCATCACCTACTACACCTGGGCCCGACTGAACAAGACCAGCGGCGAGGGCAAAGACGTGATCAGCGCCGACGCATCCAAAGGAGCCGAGACCGTCACCATCGCAGCCACCAACAAAGCCTTCCGCACCAACGGCTGCAAGACATGGAAAAAACCAACTGACGCGCATACTCCGACCGTTCAAGCCCAAGAACCTCACGCCCACGCCCCCGCCACCAACCAGTACGCTTCCCCCTTCACCCCCGCCTGCGCGGGGACCAGGGGGTTGTGGTGCAGGGCAGCGTCCATGTGGCCGCTTCACCCCCGCCTGCGCGGGGAGCGGTGAGCCGTGTAGACCCGGGGGTCGATCCGGTTCGGTTCACCCCCGCCTGCGCGGGGACCACAGCACCGCGCCCGCGACCGCGCTGATCGCGTTCGGTTCACCCCCGCCTGCGCGGGGACCACGGGCGCGGCCGTACTCCAACACCCACAGGACGCGGTTCACCCCCGCCTGCGCGGGGACCACCAGGACGTAGGACAGGAATCCGTGGATATCCGCGGTTCACCCCCGCCTGCGCGGGGACCACCCGGAAGCCACGGCCACGAGGACCGTCGCGGCCGGTTCACCCCCGCCTGCGCGGGGACCACAGTGCCGTTGCAGTGCCGTTGACGGAACTGTCCGGTTCACCCCCGCCTGCGCGGGGACCACCCCTTCGGCATGTCGATCACTCCAACTGCCGCCGGTTCACCCCCGCCTGCGCGGGGACCACGCGCCCGGGATTGGCGGAGATCCGGTCGATCTCGGTTCACCCCCGCCTGCGCGGGGACCACGGTCATGAGGTCGCCTCCGGGGTTCCGTACTGCGGTTCACCCCCGCCTGCGCGGGGACCACCATGACCGAGGCGCCGGCACTCAGGTCCAGGGCGGTTCACCCCCGCCTGCGCGGGGACCACACGTCGCGCAGCGCAGTGACCTCATCCATCGACGGTTCACCCCCGCCTGCGCGGGGACCACCCCCCGTCCTCGGTGAGGACGAACCCGGCGGTCGGTTCACCCCCGCCTGCGCGGGGACCACTCGCACATGGGTCTGATGGCGCTGGCGCGGAACGGTTCACCCCCGCCTGCGCGGGACCACGCCTGCTCGCACGGATCGCAATGCCACGGAGTCGGTTCACCCCCGCCTGCGCGGGGACCACGTGCAGCTGAAGCTCTTCATCTTCGGCGTACGCGGTTCACCCCCGCCTGCGCGGGGACCACTGGTGGTAGCAGCGGGTGCCCTTGAGTCCGGCCGGTTCACCCCCGCCTGCGCGGGGACCACGCTCTGGTAGTTCAGGATGCGCGGGTGGACGATGGTTCACCCCCGCCTGCGCGGGGACCACAGCCCCCTCGTCGGCTACGGCGGCTCCATGTTCGGT
>NZ_CP108107.1 GCF_041435195.1 Streptomyces sp. NBC_00224 | reverse complement strand
GCCCGCAGACACGACGCGCCGCCGCTACGCGGCGGGAGGATTACCGCGCTCCGCGCGGTTGAATTCCGGCTTCGCCGGAATTTAGGGGCCAACTCCGTTGGCCCTGGGCGCGAATCGCTTCGCGATCCGGCCGGAATACAATTCGCTCCGCGAATTGTATTGGTCTGGTTAAGGGTTGGGGGCAGGGTCGGACGGTTTTCTGCTTTCCGTTTTCTGAGGACCCGTCAATTCTCGGACCAGAATACCGGATTCACCATCCAGCACATTCCCAACTTGCTTCCCTTTTCGAATTGAGTGCCCACCGTGGCACACACCCGGCAACCCCCGCAACCCCCCGCGCGAGTGACCATCACGCCGCGCCCCAGGCCCCGGCCGCCCCCTCGGGCGCCTGACACCCACTCACGGACACCTGAGCCCGGGGCCCTTCGCGCGCGGCACGCGCGGCACGCGTTGGCCAGGCTGTGACGGACTGCGGGCGCTTACGGCGTAAGCACCACCGCGCGGCTTGTGCTGTTACCTGTCGCGTCGGACTGAGCCACGGGGGTCGGCCAGGCGCCCCGCAGGTCGCAGAGGATCTGTCACGCCGACAGCCCCACCCACGCGATACCCCGGCCCGCGACAGCGGGCGCAGCGCGCAGGCCCCGCCCGAGGCGCGACCGGCCCACCGGAGGGCGGCTTCACGGCCGGACGGCCAGCGGGCGCAACGCCCGTACGCAACATCGGTGCGCACTCCGCCGTCTGGCACCGGCTTCAGCCGGACTTGCGTGGCTAACCGGCCCGTCCGTCATCGTGCTGCCCTAGCAGGTCGCCACGGCCCGTTCAAGGGTTCGCGAATCCTCGCCCAACCCTGCGAAAGAGCCCCGCTACCAGCGACTTCACGGATTTTCGCGAACTCTTGAATGCCCGTCGTCCAGCGCCGAATCTTGCCCCCGTTCCACCCACACATCCATCGAGAGGACCATCGTGGACACCCACCCGACCCCGAACCCGGTACCGTCCCCCAGCCCGGCCCAGCCCCCGGCCGCCGCACCCACACCCTCGCCGGTGCCGGTGCCGGCGGATGCCTCGCTGCGTCGCCAGCTCCAGGCTGTAGTGGTCGTACTCCTCGTCCTGGGCGCCGCGTTCGCCTTCACTGTCCTGTTCGAACACCCCGCGGCCCTCCCCGCCCTCGGAGGCGTCGGCACGCTCTTCGCCATCGCGACCGTCATCTACACCTTCGCCAAGCGCATCAACCCATGAACCCCACCACCGCCTCTGTGAGCGCCGATCCCCAACGCGGACAACCAGAGGAGGCCCGAGCACGGCAGAAGCACGAGAGACGACCGCGCAGCGTGCTCCACACAGCCGCGTGCCGCCCGCCCGTCATCAGCGGGCGCAGCGCGGAGCCCCCGGCGCCGCGCAACAGGAAACCGGCCGCCCCGATCCCCTCCAGCGCCGCTCGCCCCTGCCTCCCTGTCTTCCCTTTTTTCTTGTCTGGGGCGGGCGAGGGGCTCTGGAGGGGATGTCCGGCCCCCGCACCACACCAAAACCCGTGGTGACCAGCAGCATTCACGGGAGTGCCGGAAGACGAGGTCAGGAGATAACGCAGCAGATAGCTCAGGAGATAGCGCGGGGGTTGGGCGCAAGGGAAACACCACGCCGCCCCGCCCTGCCTCCACCTCTACCTCTCGCGGAGAAAGACACCTCATACGGCTAACCGGCCCCGTCGGGGCCACTGCCCGGGCGACACCCCGAGGCGGCTACGGATCCACTGGCTCCAGCTCCCACCACTGGCCCGGCGAGTCCGTGTCCTCCCACTGCCGCACATTGGCCCCCTCCGCGCCCGAGCCGTCCTCGACCTCCAGGAGCAGTCCGCTGATGTAGCTGACGAGGGTGACGCGGCCGGGCGCGTCGAGGTGGCGCTCGATCAGCCACTCCTGCGCACCGAAGTTGTTGGCCTTCCACTGCTGGACGTTGGCGCCGTTCTCGGTCGAGGCGTTAGCCACGTCGAGCCGCTTGCCGCTGTTGGCGTTCACCAGGTGGTAGAGCCCGCCGCCGGCGTGGACGGGTGAGATGTGCCAGTCCTGGCCGGCGCCGCCGTTCTCCTTGCCCTGCTGGACGTTGGCCCCGCTGCCGCGCGCCCCGCCGTACACCTCCAGGACCAGCCCGCTCGCGACGTTCCGTAGCAGGTAGAGCCCCTCGGCGACCGTTCTGTTCTCCATGTCCGCCAGCGTAACCAGCACGCCCTCGACGAGTTCCAGAGCCAGTCGCTGTACAGGTCGCGGTGCTGCGGAGCACCCCGCTGGAAAAGCCTGTTGGGCTGGCTGCGGGGCCGTGCGCGGCCGGCCGCTCCCAAGTTGTCGACTGCGCTCGGGCCCAGGCCCCCCATCGTGGCGGAGGCGCACCGTGTCACAGCGCCGTGCCCCTTTGCGGCATGCGGTGGCCCGGGCCTGTCCTCGCGCACTCCCCGTCACCACGGTCTGCTCACCACGACCGCGAACCCTTATGCCTGCTACGCCGCTTGCCGGATGGCTCATCCGCGACCGACGCCACACCACCCGGCCACCGAGACCGAGTGGTTGTGGTCGGGCCGACCACAACCAGGACGCCCACACGACCACCCCGGACACCAGCAACGCCGACCACGCACCGGACTGCCCACCAGACCCGCCCCACACGACTTGGCAACGCACCACCAGTCCGAACACGGCAGGTCAACGCCACGGTCGGCCCTGTGGCTCCCATCGGCGACCACTCGCTCGCATCGAGGACACCTGTCACAAGTGGACAGTCGCTGTGGGTCGCTGAATGCGACCTGCCGCACAGCCCGCTGCGCAGCGAGTTGCGCACCAGCAGCCGCACCACCACGCAGACAGTGCGCAGACACCGGCCGGTGCGCACTCGCCGATGCACTCCGCCAGGCCAGTGCGCATCGCATGCGCATCGACTGCACTCAACGGCCCCTCGACATGTGCGCACAGGCAGCCGCACCGCCGTACGGCACTGTGCGCATCGCTCAGTGCGCACCACCGGGCACACCCGTGCGCAACACTGCGCAATGGCCGCGGCGTATCGGCTGCACCATGTCGCCAGCGGCCCACCACCAAGCCGTCATCGATGCCCCGGTGCAGCCACCTGGGTTGAGACCGCCGAACGGGGCCGGAATGGCGAAGCCCCGCCCATTGCCATTACGGCGGTGGGCGGGGCTCCTATGCCCGGCTCACTTTCGGCGTGGAGCCAGACCACCAGTGGGCCAAGCTCTGTTCCCGGCCTGTGGTCGCGCTCTTGGTCGGCCCGTGGTCGGGCCCACCAAGAGCTTCGTACCCCTTCCGTGGCCGTGGTCGGGCCTCCATGGTCGGGGTCCACGACAACTTGGTCGGATACGTGGTTGGTCTACCAAATGATCCGGTCGGGGGCAGGGACCTCGGACGGGCCCCCGGGCAGTACAGGAGGCAAGGCAGGAACGCGCCGACCAGGCCATCCCCCGGCCATCCCCGGCGCGTACGGGCCGCAAGGCATGTACAAGGGCAGCGGCTTCGCAGGGAAAGCGATGTTCACCTACCGCTTCCGCACCCGCAACGCGGAACCGGCCCGCCCCCACCGCCGAATGCGGAGGGAACGGGCCGGTCCACCAGGCCGTGCCGACTCAGCCGTATGTCTCGACCCACATGTTCACGGCGCCGCCGCCCATCCCGCAGCCGAGGATGGACGCCCACTCCTTGCCCAGCGAACGGCCACCCTCGGACCCGGTGTACGGGCCGCGCACGCCGCCGACGTTGGCGCAGTAGCCCGTGGCCACGCCAGCGGCCGTTGCCGCTGTCGCACCAGCCCACACCGGCGCCGTCGTTACGGTTGTAGGCGTGGCAGCTGCTCGACGCGCTCGCCGACGGCGCGGCGAAGAGCATCGCCCCGGCCGCCAACGCCAGCGCGGTGGACACAGACCCCGCCATGCGCAGTCGCTTCATGACATTCCCCCTTCTGAAACGGACTCCGCGTTTCCCCGCGGTCACCCGGGGCACGCGGAACCAACGGAATCGGTGCGGCCGCAAGAGCCGGCCGCACCCATGCACAACGTCGGGAAACCCAACGGGAACAGCCTGGCAACAGCCCCTAGCAACCGGCTAACAGATCTGCGGAAGCGGCCCTTCCGTCGGCCCGGCGCCTCGCACCCCGCCCGTTCTGGCCAGGCGCGGTCCCGCCGGGCGAGCGGCAGGCCGCACCACGCCCGCCACCGCGTGCGGGCCCCACCGGCCGCCCCGGCCCCGCCCGGCAGCGATATCCTTCCGGTCTAGACCTCGTGGGGGGATCCGCAGGGTCGGCGTAGCAGCGCGCGCTCGCGTCTGTCGGCGCGGCAGGTCAACTGCCGTGCGTCGGCGCTGGTTCCGCCCCGCCATTCCATCGTCCGGAGTTCCTTGTGAAGAGATCCTCCCGCGGCCGACGCGTGCTGGCACGCGTGGCCACGGTGGCGACGTCCGTCGCCGTGGCCGCCACGGCCGCCGGTACGGCCGTCGCCGACAGCCCAGCCGCGTCACGTTCGGCGAAGAACAGCGCCGTGGGCGCTGTCGCGGCCGGGGCGCACAAGCCGACGCCCGCCGCGCCGTCCTACTTCCTGTCCGGGATCCTCCCGTCGGGGCAGATGTACGTGTACATGACCGACGGGAAGGGTGGCTTCGAGGCCCGGTCCGGTGCCTACGTCTGGAAGCACTTCAAGTACGGGGCGTCGATCGACCTGGAGATGACCGGCTCCCAGGACGGCGGGTACCACGTCATGGACGACGGAACGCTGAACCTGTGGCGTCACGGGGAGCTCAAGCGGGTGGGCGGCGGCTGGAGTCCGTACGACAGCGTCTTCGTGCCCGGCGCCCTCGGCGGCGTCAAGCACCCCGACCTGCTGGCGCGCGACAAGCAGGGCGTCCTGTGGCGCTGGCAGACCCGCATGGACGGCTCGCTGGCTCCGCGTACGCAGATCGGGGGCGGCTGGAATCAGTACTCCCAGATCACCGGCGTCGGCGATCTGACCGGCGACACGAAGCCGGACATCGTCGCCCGCGACAAGCAGGGCGTGCTGTGGCTGTACAAGGGCACCGGCGACCTGCGCAAGCCGTTCGCCCCGCGGGTCCGTATCGGCGGTGGCTGGAACCAGTTCAACAAGCTGGTGGCCACCGGGGACGTCGACGGCGACGGCCACAGCGACCTGATCGCCCGTGACACCAGGGGCGACCTCTACCTGTACAAGGGGACCGGCAATGCTGCCGCGCCCTTCCGCGCCAAGGCCAAGATCGGCTACGGCTTCCAGCAGTACCGCGACCTCTTCTGATCGACCGGTCGCCCGTCGGCCCGTCGGCCGGTCGTCTGAGCGCGACGATCGGACGGCCCCGCCGTTGGCGGCGAGAGCGCTCGCTGCCGACGGCTGCGGCCTGGGGATTCCCGCCGCCCGGGGCGGCGGCGAGCAGCAACACCGCCGTGTACCCCGTCTACCGGTCCGGCCGGTATCAAGCGCCCTGAGCCTCCTCGACCGCGGGTTCCGGCTCGCTCGGCGCTAGGCTCCCGGTGAAGACGGTGTACGGAGCCGTGACTCATCCAGCGGAGGCTGCTGTGACAGCGACGTCCGAGGGCCCGTTACCGGATCACGATCACCCCACCCCAGCAACCGACTCCGCCTACGGCCACAGCCACAAGCACGGAATCCTTCGCGGTGTCTTGGAGTTCCTAGCTGAGCAGATCGGGGAGTTCCTCGCCGAAATCGTCGCTCAGGTGGTGAGCTGCGCGCTGCTCATCGGCGTCCTCTTCGGATTGATCTGGGGTTGGGGCCGCAGCCCCGCACTCACGCTGAGCACTGTGATCGTCCTGCTGGCCGGCACGGTCGCCGCTGTCGCCGCCGTCGAGGCCCGCAGTCATCCGGGCCGTCGGTGGCCGTGGCTGCTGGGATCGGCGTTGCTGAGCATGGTCAGCGCTGTAGCCCTGTGGTTCCTCTTCTACGGCAGCAACTGCGAGTGCACGTAGGAACTGCGATGCACGTAGGCGGGAGTGTTCTCGCTGTCGCGGGGGTGGGTTCTCGCGGCACGGCGCTCACGCCGGATCCGTCGGCCCGGCTCAGCCGCACCGACGGACGCCGGGCTGCCCCGTGCCGGCCCGGTGCTCAGGTCAGGGTGCGACATGGATCTCCAGCGCGGCGCGGACCGCCGATTCCACGGCTCCTTCGATCCAGGCGGGTTTGAGGGAGGTGTGGTCGCCGGCGAAGTGCAGGGGGCCTTCGGGGGCGGCGATGTCGTGGAACAGTTCGGTGTGCTGGCCGGGCAGGAGGACCGAGGCCTCACCGTAGGCGTAGGGGTCGCGTGCCCAGCTCTGGGTGCACCCCGCTCCGGTGTAGAAGACCTCGATGCGCTGGCCGTAGATGTCCTGCAGTCCGGCCAGGGCGTGCGGGTAGCGGGCGTCGTCGTCGAACGCGTCCCAGCGCATGGCGTCGTCGGCCCAGGTGTAGGAGGCGAGGACGACCCCGCCGGGGCTGCCGGGCACGGCGTGGGAGGGGTTGAAGGTGAACCTGTTGGGGTTGTCGCTGACCGATCCCCCGCCCAGGCTGGCCACCGCTGCCGGCTGGTCGCGGGTGGCGGAGCGGTAGGCGGCGTAGTACGTACGCTGACTCTCGGACAGACGCTCGCCGGTGACGGAGTCGTGCCGCCCGAGCAGACTCCCGTCGTCGGGGGTCCGGCCCTTGCGGTAGGAGTCGTACAGGCCGGGCGCGATGGTGTCGAGCTCGCGTCGCCAGTCGGTCTCGGTGAACTCCCACCAGCGGCGGCTGAATTCGAGCACCACCTTGGTGGCGCTGTCGTAGTGGAGTTCGGTGACGGCCCGGCGTTTGCCGTACGACATGGGCGGGGCGACCTGGATGTGGCGCAGCCCCGAGAACGGCACGGTGATGAGGGCGAGGTCCGCGGTGAACTGCTCACGGACCGGCGTTGCGCCGCGCCCCTCGGAGACGGTGTCGACCCATACGTGTGGACCGTTCGCGCTCACGTGCGGGGTGTCGGTGTGGGAGCGGTCCGGGTCCCAGTACTCGATGCGGGTGACGCGCCGGTCGAAGCGGATGCACGGTCCCACCTTCTTGAGCAGCGCGTCCGGTAGCGCGGCGGTTCCTCCGTCCAGTTCCCAGAATGTGGTCCGGGGGCTGATGAGCGCCGCGTCGAGGAAACTGTGGAGGAAGGAGAGGGGAAGACGGGAGGTGATGTCTTCCAGGCAGCCGACCAGGTCGATGGTGGCTTCGTCGAGCTTGGCGACCTCGCTCAGAAAGCGGCGCATCGAGTAGTCGCCGAAGCGCTCGATGACCCGCGCCCAGCCGGCGATCATCTCTTCGGACGGTTTGTCCATGCGGCGCCCGTCGGCGCCGCGCGTGCTGAACTCGTTCCGGACCGGGTCCAGGGCGTTGCTGAGAATGGTGGCGGAGGGGGTGTCCCAGAGTGCGCGGGGAACACCGAAGGAACGATTCACCTGCCGCGGGTCGCGCGCGTAGTCGGCGCGGCGGACCCGCAGTCCGTTGACGTGGATCCAGGTCTGCTGGGCCGGTGTCCCGTCGGCGTGCTCGTCGACCAGGCGGAACTTCTGCCGCGGCACTCCCAGGTGGTCGATGAGTGCCATGACCAGGGGGTGGCTCTGCGGAATCCGCATGGCTCCGGCCTCCGCGTACTGCCGTGGATCGGCGAACGGCTGGGCGGCCCGCTCGTGGCCGCCGGTCCTGAAGGTCTTGATCCTGCCGCCCGCGCGATTGCCGTTGGCCTCAAGGAGGGTGACCGTGTGCCCGGCACGCCGCAGCAGCATGGCGGCCACCAGGCCCGCCGGGCCGGCCCCGACCACGAGGATCTTCTTCGGGGCGGTCGCCGACCGGGGAAGGCCACCGTCTACCAGCACCTGCCGGTAGGACGGCACCAGATCCTGGCCGTCGGGCCCCCGCAGCAGGAGCGCTCGCGCCACCTCCAGGCAGCGGTGCGAGAGCGCGTTCCCGGCTGCGGGAGCCCGGAGGGCACCTCCCGTAAGGGAAGGGGAAGCGGCTGCGGGACCGGCTGCTGTCGTGGCGAGGCCGACCGCGCTCGCCACCGTGGTGGCGGTAAAGCCGCGCCGGGACAGAGAGTTGGAGCGGGGCGGTGTCCCGGAGGCGTGAGGCGAATGCATAGCCTCACCATGCAGTCACACCCGTCGCTCACCGCACCGGCCACGCTCACACGCGTCCTCGTCTTTAGCCCGAATGGCCCACGCCTGTCCGCTGGGGCCCCGGCCCGTGCGGGGTGGACACGTCGAGCTGGTCGAATCGGGTCAGGGTCTGACGGTAGGCATCCGGCTCGACCCCCAGCGGCGGAGCAAAAGAATGCTGGAGGCTCGATACCAGATACACACCGAACCCCAGGACGGTTCCCAGCATGATCATCACCAGCATGTGCCGCGGGCCGGCGTTGATACCGACCAGCGCGGGGAACAGGACGACCAGCACGGCCGTGGCGATCAGGGCGTAGAAGATCGGGTCCGGAACGCTCCACCGCATGTCGCTGGACCGCTGGTTGCGGGCGGTGGTCACGGTGTCCAGGGCGGTAGTGAGCGTCTCCTTCGCGGCCTTGTCCTCCTCGCTCGTACTCTGGGCGCGCGCGGCCGTCAGCCGCGCCTGGTCGAGCACGCGGGAGGCGCGCGGGCTCATCTCCTGGCGCCGCATGAGAGCCCATTCGGGCCCTGCCACCTCCGGGACGTAGGCCCTCAGTTGCCGACGGACCGGCTGCCCCTGGACGGCGGGCAGCGCACCAGCAGCGGCATACGCGGACTCCAGGCCGCGGGCCTCCTGGTAGGTGTGATCGCTCGCCGCGTTGCGCTGCTGCCACGAGCTGGCCACCAGGAAGGCCGCCGTCAGGACGAACAGCGCCAGCGTCGCGCTCCCCACGAACGCCAGCGCCGGAGCTTCCAGGTGCGCCTGCTTCGATGCTTCGCTCCGCGACAGCGCCCACGTCAGAACGAACGCCGCCGCCGCACCCACCAGTGCGCACACAATTCCCACGCCGAACATGTCAGTCCTTCCCCCCTTGGGGCTTCGATGTGCGCGATACGGAGGTGACGGCCACCAGGAGGGCCGGGAAACTCACGACCAGCAGCGAGATGAACGCCCAGTCCATCCCCTCTCCGAGCGAGGCGCTACGCGGCGGGAGGCGGCGCTCGGCCGCCCCGGAACCTGGGGGCAGTGCCCCTGCGGTAGGCACGGCGGGTACGACGGGCACGGCTCGCCCCGGCGTCCGACCGGCCGGAGCCGGGCCGAGGAAGTCCCCCGCCACCGGATCGCCGGGGGCAATCGGAGCACCCGGCGCGACGGGGACACCGAGGCGCGCGACAATTCCCGGGGAGAGCGCAGCGGCCGCCGGCCCGGCCGGGCCCGGTGCGGACAGCGCTCCCGGCCGCCGGGGGCCGGCGGCAGGAGGATTCGGCCGGGGGCGCCGGGCCGGCGCACCGCGTGGCACCGCCTCCCGGGCAGAGCGGCGCTTCCCCCCGTCCGCACGCCCGGACGGACCGGCCGGGCGGACCGGGCGTACCCGCTCGGGCGGAGCCGGCACGGTGTATCCCGCGGCCGCCTGGGCGGCAAGAGCCAGCAGGGGCAGCGGCCTTCCTTCCGGGGACACAGCTCCGTCCGCGGTCGTTCCCGAGGCCCGAGCCACGGACTCGTGCCGACCGGGCCGATCCGGCGCCGGAGCCCAGCACTCCAGTTCCGTACCCGCCGGCAACACAGCGGGAAGTCCCCCGCCCGAAGCACACCGCAGGGCCGCCGCGTCGAGCAGCGGGTCCCGCAACTGGAGGTTCTCCAAAGCCGCCGGGCCCGAGTACACCAGCCGATAAGAGAGACGTTTCTGCGAAGCGGCACGCTCAAGCGTCAACACCGAGGTGCGGGCATCGTAGCCAGCCGAGACGGCGACAGAAGCGGACCGGTACCCCTGCCACGTCGGGACGCCCGAGGCCCTGACACGGCCCACGTGGCGACCCGCCACCGCGCGGACCACCGCACGGCACACCATGGTTCCCAACGGCGGCAGCGACGTCCGGGGACACCGGGCCGCACCCCCCACGGCCTGCTCGTCGACCACCTTGACACTGTGCAGGCCGTATTCCGCGAAATTACGCAACTGATAGGTACGGATCAATTCCTGCCCCATCCGGACCGGGACACCCGCGACGGGAACGCTGTTCGTCGAGACTGCCATCCGCAGTGCGTCACCATCGCCACCTCCCAGGGGCGCCGACCCCAGAAGGCAAACCCCGATGCCGACCAGGGCCACCGCCCTCACGATTCCGGACAACCGCCGACAGGCATTCATGGCGGCATTATCGGATCGAGACGATCAGGTCGCGCGCCTGCCGCGCGGAACACCAAAAGAAGCCCCGGCACTCCCCCGAGCCGCCACCGCCCCTGACCGCGGAGCGCGTACGACAGGGACGGCCCATGCTCTTTGACGGACTCTCAGAAAAGCGCTCGCCCAAGATCCCCGACAGCTTCAGGGACTCGGCATGCCAGGCTCAGCAGCTCCGCTCGCCGCTCCGGCAACGTGTCGTGCTCTTCGCGGACCCCGTCGCGCTCTCGCTCCAGGGTCGCGGCCTTGCACACAGCGGCCACGCCGCCGGCCATGGCCACCCGGAGACCGGGCGGCCCGGCAGACCGGATCAGCCGGAACGGCGACACATTCCGCGGAGCTTCCTCACCGATGGTGGCTCCAGGGCTGTACGGACGGGTGGCGCAGGACCTGACCAGGCGGCGCGACGGTCCTCGGACACTGCTCACTCTTCGCACATCCGGTCCTGGAAGAGCGGCTGCGGCCCGTTCATGGACGCCATGGAGCCCACGAATCCCACCACCGGCCCGGCCAGCACGTACGCCTGCGCGCCGACAGCCGCCCACGGCCCCGCCACGCCGGTGGGCCACACCCCGGTGCTGTGGATCGGCGAGCCGTTCGCCCCGGACAGCCGGGGCTTCTGAGCCAAGCCGCAGGGCGCCAACCCCCGTGGAATCAAGGCCCCCCGCCCCGCACATGGCCGTCCGAGCGCGGGCGCGCGGCGAGCCCACCGACGGCGCCCCGACCGTCGAGTCCTCCAGCGCCACCCCCGGACTCGGCCCCGCCCTGGCCGGCATGGCCCATGGCCACCAGGTGACCGTCGTCACCGATCCCGGCCTCGAACCGTCGGTCCGACGGGCACTCATCGCGTACGGACACGAGCCGCGACAACGACATCCGCGTTCCCCACGACGAGGCGCAGGACATCGTCGACGTGCTGCGCCACTACGCCGAACACAGCGACAGCCCCGAGTGGGCCTGGCAGGCGGAAAACCTGGCCCAGAACCTCGCCCGCCGCCTGGCCAGCCGTCAACCGGCAGACGATTAAGGTCTGCCGTTGGCCGAGATCACGAAGCGGGGTGGAGACTGCTTGCCCGGAGCGGGAAAGAGAGGTTCCAGATGAGCAGTGCGGTGGTTGCACTGGTGATCGCGTTCCTGGGTATCGCCGGCACGCTCGCCTCAGGGCTCATGACGCAGCGGCTCGCCGAGAAGGCCAAGTCCAAGGAGTGGGACCACTCTGCGCGGCAGCGTGCTGCGGAGCGGCAGTTCGAGACGAAGCGTGCGACGGCGGAGGCTGTCCGGGCCTGCTGCGTCATACTGAACACCGCTTCCCTGGAGTACCACTCCGAGCTGAACACCTTCTGGTACGCACTGCGGGCCGGCCACGTCACCGACGGCCTCCGGTCGCGTCTGGACGACGCGCGGCGCGAGCACCGGGCACGCTACTCCGAGGCGCAGATGCAGATCCCGGACGACGTGCTCGCCGCTGCCGACACTGTCCACCGAAGGCTCAACCGGATGTACGGAGTCCTCAAGCGCCTCGACGGCGGAATCCCGCCGCATCAGGAGGGCGAGTCCCTCGGGCAGGTTCACCCGCAGATCGTGGGGCTCTGGGACCAGCTCAGCGAGATGCGACGCAGCCTCGGCCTCCCGCCGCACGGCCCAGGCGGGGCGGAGGCTGCGGATCCAGCGGACCGCTCCACGTAAGTCCAGTCCGGCAAGGCCGTCTTCAGGTGCCTTGCCGCAGCGGGTGGCCAGTCCCCCGCCCAGCCCTGATCTTGTCGATACGGCGCTCGAACGTCTGCGGTCGCGGGTAGCGCGCATCCTCAACCGGAGCCCTAGACAACGTCGCACTCACGGCCGACCGGTGGGCGGGGATCAGGCGCCACGCACGGCACGGAGGGCGGCCCAGAGCCGACGGCCCTCCTCCCTGTCCGGGAGCCTGACCCGCACGGGATCCATGGAGACAAGCCGGGCCAGCGGCTCCTGCTGATCGTGGCCACGCCGGTGCGCGACGTGCAGGTTGTACAGGGCCTTGTAGAGCGCCTGCGAGACCCCCAGACATGGCGCGGCAACAACCAGTACCGAAGAACCTCCTTGACACAGGATGGGCGGCGGACCGGGGACACTGCCGCGGGCACGTTGACGATCGTGATCGCGCCCGCGATCCGCGCGTACTCCGCCCTGCTCCGGGCGGATCTGGACGCGCCGCGCAAGGCTGACACCCACGGTTCCGCTCCGCAGGGCCGCCGCCCTTCGTAGTTGGCTTGGCCGGGAAGCTTGAGGCTCCGACGCTGTCGGAACCTCAGCAGCGAGCGTCGGGGACGCCAAGGCTCTTGTTGCCCCCGATGCATGCGGATGCCCCGATGCAGGCACCTGGGCCTGCATCGGGGCAAAGGGTGGATCAGTGCCGGTCGCTGAGGTACACCGAGCGCAGCTTGAGGCTTTCCGTGGCGGGCTTGCCGTGGGGCTTCAGGGTCCAGGAGTCGCCGGTGCAGTCCTCCTCGGTGAAGACCATCGCCCAGGTGTCGGTGTCGTTGTGCGGGGCGAACGCGGGCTCGGAGGAGTCCGGGTCGGCGACCTCGGGGAGCGTGATGCAGGCGGGGCTTTCCGGGTCGTGGAGGGTGGCCGACTGCGTGGTGCCGTCCAGGCCCACGAACTTGTAGGAGAAGTCGCCGGTGGCGGCGTTGGCGGAGGTCGGCAGGGTCAGTACCAGAGCAAGCGCGCCGAGGGCGGCGCCGACAGAGCGGCAGAGTCGCATGAGGCCCCATTCCGGGTAGTAAGAGCTATTCGCCCAAGCATGTCCTCAGCTCTGCCGAGCATGTGCCGCAACTGCCGAAACAAGAGACGAAAGAAGGATCTCGGTACCCCGTGTGGGTTACCTCCCGCTTCGCCGGGTGTCCCATACAGCGTCGCTTGCTCATAGGCGGCGGGCCGCCCACGCAGTGACGTCATTTCCCGCGAACATTCCGGTCACGGCCGGCCGCCAGCTGTCTCCCGAACCGGTGGATAAATGCTGTCGCTTGAAGTGCACGAAGCCACCACGGTCAAGACGCACGTGGCAACCCTGATGACGAAAACAGGCCGAGACAACCGCACCCGACTCGCCATTCTCGCAGTCCTCACCGGCACCACTCCAGACTGACCCGCCCCCGCGGGGTGGAGCGGGGTGTTGATTTCGGGGTGGGTGCGCTGGGTGTGCAGGCGCCGTCGGCCTGGAGCAGATGCCCCCGGACCGTGTCACGTTCACCGCCGTCTGCTGTTCGGGCGTCGGAGGCGGGCTTGACGCTGGCGGGAGCCCACGGGTGACCTCCTGCCCCAGGCCGGTGGTGGGGTAGCGGCAGGGCAACCCGCGGCATTGTGGCCCGGGAAGGCTGCTCCATCTGGGCGCCACCCGTCCGCCGCTGCCGCCGTGCCGCGATGGCCGCCGTATCTGAATGTGGGGGCGTTGATCACTGACGCTTTCCATGAGGAGACCTTCCGTGCCCCGTCCCTGGCATCTGTTCGGCGCCGCGCTCCTCGCCGCCGCGCTCACCTCCACCGCCCTGCCGGCCGCCGTGGCGGCGACCGTCCCGGCGGACGAGGGCGCCACGGCACCGCCCGGACAGGCCGGCGCGGACCAGATTCAATGGCCGCAGGGTGCCTTCCGCGCACTGTGCGGCGCCCGGCAGGGGGCACAGCCCGACCGCCGCACCCTCCGTCTCGCCGCAGGCACCCAGGTGGAGGCGGTCGCCGCGAAGGTTTCTCGGGACCGGCAGGGCACCCTGCTGTGGGCCGGGCACGTCGTCGGCCACCCCGACCTGCCGGTGATCCTCGCCGCCGACAACGCCTGCGGGAGCGGGGTTCCCCGGGTGGCCGGGGAGGTGCATCTGGGCACTGCGGAGTACACCATCGACGCCGACCAGCCCGGTGTCTCCACCGTGCGCCGGCTCCCGTCACACCGGCAGGCTTCCCTCAAGGACGACATCCGGCGGATCGCACCCCCGGTCGGCCCCGCGGCACCGCGGCTCAAGCCGCTTCCCCGCGCGGCCGTCGCAGCACCCGTCATCGATCTGCTCATCGGCTACACACCGGCGACGGTTCGTCACACCACGGGTGGTGCCGCGGCGCTGGACCTGAAGGTGAAGGCGTCCGTGGAAGGGGCGAACAAGGCATATGCCGACAGTACGGTGAGCGCCCGGCTCAACCTGGTCGGGACCTTCGCCACCCAGGAGTGGGACGGCGACGACAAGGATCTGGAGGGCATGCTGAGCGCCCTGTCGGACCCGAAAGACGCCCTGTACTCCAGTGATTTCGGGGTCGGTGCCCGCAAGATGCGCGAGGACAAGGGCGCTGACCTGCTGCACGTGCTGACCCAGTTCACTCCCGCCGCCGGCACCACCTACACCGCGGGCATCGCCAACACACCGACGTTGCCCATCCCCAAGCCCGCCACCGGACCGTCGTACAGCACGGAGGGCCAGGCCTTCGGCGCACAGCAGTCCGACACCCTCGGCACGTATCACCTGGCGCACGAGATCGGCCACAACTTCGGCCTGAACCACGATTACCACACCGACCCCATCGAACCGGGCGAAGAGGGGTACCAGGCAGGCAACTACAACCCGTACTACCCGGACAACCACGGCTTCCTTCCCACCGACCGCACGTGGACGGACATCATGGGCTACACGATGGCCTGCGACGACGAGGACGAGTGCGAGACCAAGCTGTGGTTCTCCAACCCACTGCAGACGTACGACGGCAAGCCGCGCGGTGTTCCGCTCGGCAAGCCGGGACCGGCCGACTGCGTACGCGTCATGAACCTCACCGGTCCCGTCCTCGCCGGCTACCGCGCCTCGTCGACGAGTGCGGTCCCGGCCCGCTATTCGCTGACCGGGGCGTCGAGCAACACCGACGGCGGTACGGTGACGCCCGCGGCGACCGGCCTGTTCGACAAGGGCGACCAGGTCACCCTCACCGCCTACGCCAAAGCGGGCTACAAGCTCGACTACTGGGCCGTCGACGGCAAGATCCAGTCCACGCGGCCTGCGGCCTTCACGGTCACGATGGACGGCGACCACTTCGTGACCGCGAAGTTCGTCAAGTCCACAGTCGCCCTCACCCGGCTTCCTGCGACGATCACCAAGGTGTCGCCCGCCACCGGCTCCACGAAGGGCGGCTATACGGTCACCCTCACCGGCGCCGGGCTGTCCAGCACGACGACCGTGCTCGTCGGCACCCGTACCGCCACCGGGTTCAGCGGACTCCAGGGGAACGACGTGAAGGCGGTCGACGACTCGACCGTCACCTTCACGATGCCCGCCTGGCAGAAGGCCGAGGCCGTCCAGATCGCCACGGCGGCCGGCCGGACACTGACCGCGTCGGCGGACTTCACCTACGTTCCCTCGTGAACGCCCGTCCAGCAGGGGCCGATGTGGAAATCCTGCAGTACCGGTGACCAACACCGCGGACTCCCCCACTGAGTGCCGCTCCGGCACCTCCCCGCCGAGGCGCACCCGTAGACCGAAAGGCAGACACCCCATGCCCCTTCGCTCTTCCCTCACCCACAGCTCGCGGGCAGGGGTGCTGCTCGGCGCCACTGCCCTGGCCGTGACCAGCACCTTCGTCGTCGTCCCCACCGCTCACGCGGCACCTACTCTTCTCGACCTGACCAGAGTCCTCACCCTGCGCAACATGCTCAACGGCCCCATCCAGCTCAACGTCCTGGCGAACACCCGCAACGAAGGCGCGTTCGTGGGAGCAACCACCACGGTGATCGGAGAGTCGGAGGCCCCGGGCCTTGAGGCCGGTATCGGGGAGACGACTGTTCCCCTCAAGGACGGCACCCAGGCCATCACGGTCACGGAAACCATCGCCGCCGGACACCTCACCCCCGGCGAGCACGTGGTGGTCACCCTCATCGGCATCGACCGCACCGCCGCAGGTCTGCCCATCAGCACCGCCACCCTCACCAAGACACTCACCTGCGGCCAGCGCGACTCCGCGGGAACCCTCACCTGCTCATAAACCACTCCCGGGCCGCTCCGGAATCTGAACCGCAGCCTGATACCGCCCCACGCAGACCAGCCCCGCCCTCACTCGGATTGACACCGAGAGAAGATGGTTACCGAGAGTACGCGAATGGACTCCATATGTGGCGGTACCAAGATCTCCTACGCCTCTCGCAGTTCCTGCTGTCGTAGCGCTGACGTATCTGTCCAAGATCTGTAGTCACATCGATGTACACCCCTGACCGTACCCGCCATACTTCTCAAAGCTCTTGAACGATGAACGGCCTGTCAATAGAAGGCACCGACCGTGCGGGGCGGTCAGCGGTGCCGAATTCGCGGGAATCGGCGGATCGTCTCCATGCGCCCCCTTGGAGCGCTCTGTCGCAATTACTCCGCAAGGGGTCCGGCTTGGTCGGTCTCCCTTTGCCGATACCTCCTTGCCTTTCCTGGATCGCCACACTCGCCCAACCGGGCTTCATAGCAGTGTTGAAAACAGTATGTACACCCGTTCAACGGCGGACAATCCGGAGTCGAACGCTTTACCAACGGAGAACAAATCCGACATTGCGGCCCAGCAATACTCTTGATGCTTGCGTACGCAAATATGTGGGTGCGGTATGCGATTTTGCGGCATTGACAAACGTCGCCCGCATCGATGTTTGGGCAAGTGGTGCGAAATCATTGATTCCTGGGTGCACTGCAGGATTCACTGGACGTCTTCTATTCGCCCCATCCGCAAGGAGTACAACCATGGGCCGAGATGTGATTGTTGTCGGCGCGGGACCGGTCGGGCTGATGCTTGCCGGGGAGCTCAAGCTCGGCGGCGCGGACGTCATTGTTTATGACAAATTGGCGGCGCCCAGTGGCGAGTCCCGCGGGCTTGGATTCACCCGGCGTACCGCCGAAGTCCTCGACCAGCGCGGTCTGCTGGAAAAGCTCGGTGAGTTCCGCTGGGGCAAGCAGGGCCACTTCGGCGGCGTGCGCGTCGACTTCGACCAGGTGCCGGACCGCCACTACGGCGTGATGGGGCTGGCCCAGTCCCACACGGAGGAGGCCCTCGGCAAGTGGGTCGAGGAGCTGGGCGTGACCGTGAGGCGCGGCTGCCAGGTCCTCGACCTGCGGCAGGACGACGAGTCGGTCACCGTCGTGTTCGAGGGGCCGGACGGCCGGGGCGAGGACACCGCCTCGTACCTGGTCGGCTGCGACGGCGGCAAGAGCACCGTGCGCGAGCTGGCCGGCATCGCCTTCCCCGTCCAGCCCGCCACCCGCGGCATATTCCTCGCGGACGTGGTGGGTGTCGAGCTGCCGATGAACCCCATCGGCCGGCACATCGACGGCGGGGGCATGATCCTTTCGGTCACCCTGGGCCCCGGCGTCTCCCGGATCGTCGTCCACGAGCCCGATGTCCCGCCGCACCACGGCGAGAGCGAGCCGACGTTCCAGGAAGTCGCGGACGCCTGGAAGCGCATGACCGGCGACTCGATCCACCACGGCAGCGCGACCTGGATGGCCGCCCTGACCAACGCCCAGGGCCAGGCCGAGCAGTACCGCAGCGGCCGGGTCTTCCTGGCTGGTGACGCCGCCCACGACCACGCTCCGCTGGCGGCCCAGGGCGTCAGTACGGGAATCCAGGACGCGGTCAACCTCGGCTGGAAGCTGGCCGCGGTGACGGGCGGCCGGGCGCCGGAGGCGCTGCTGGACAGCTACCACTCGGAGCGGCACCCGGTGGGAGAGCGACTGCTGCGTGACACCCTCGCCGCCTCCCTGATCTACCTCAGCGGTGAGGAGATGGAGCCGCTGCGCGCCGTGCTGCGCGAGCTGGCCCAGATCCCGGCGGCCGCACGGCAGCTGGCCGGTCAGGTCTCCGGCGTGGACATCCGTTACGACATGGGTGCCGGAGCGGAGGCGGCGCACCCCTTGCTGGGGCTGCGTCTGTCGCCGGACCGGCGGATCACGGTGGACGGCACTGTTCGGCGCGCCGCCGAGCTGCTGCACTCCGCACGCGGCGTGCTCATCACCGGTCCGGGGGCCGCGTACACGGCGGACGGCTGGTCCGGCCGCGTCGACACCGTCCGCGGCACGTGGGTGGCGGACGAGGACGACGGCAGGCCGGGCGCGCTGCCGCTGCCGGACGCGGTGCTGGTGCGGCCCGACGGGCACGTCGCGTGGACCGCGCCGGACGGCGGTGACCTGGGCGCCGCTCTCACCCGATGGTTCGGTGAGCCGGCCGCGTAGGACGGAAGAAAATGCCGGGGCCCGCAGCGGTGAAACCGCTGCGGGCCCCGGCACATGTACGGAGTCGGGATCCGGGATCAGCCGAGCAGCGTGCCGCCGCTGGCGTCGATGTAGCTGCCGGTGATCCAGCGCGCCTCGTCGGAGGCGACGAACGCCACCACGTCGGCGATGTCCTGGACCTGGCCCACCCGCTTGAACGCGGACAGCTCGGCCAGGCGTTCCACGACAGCCGGGATGGAGAACATCGGCTTGCCGTTGTCGGTCAGGCCCGGCGCGACGCTGTTGACGGTGATGCCGCGTTCGGCGACGTGGCGCGCCAGATGCAGGGTGAGCTGCTCGATGACGCCCTTGGACATCGCGTAGGCGATCATGTCGGGCTGGGCGCTCCGGGTGATCCCCGACGAGATGTTGACGATGCGTCCGCCCTCGGAGAGCAGCGGAAGCGCCTGCTGGGCGACCAGGAACGGCGCCCGCGCGTTCACCGCGAGGTACTTGTCGAGCTCCGTGACGGTGACGTCCTCGGGCAGCGCGGTCTGGCCGCCGTACGCCGCGTTGTTGACCAGGATGTCCAGGGCGGCGGAACCGGTCCGCTCCCTGAGCTCCCGCTGCAGCACCTCGAAGAGCTCCGTGACCTCGTCGGGCTCGCCGAGGTCGGCGCGCACGGTGAACGCACGCCCGCCTTCCGCGCTGATCAGCTCGACGGTTTCCTTGGCTTCGGTCTCACCGGTCGAGTAATGAACGGCCACGAGGGCGCCGTCTCCCGCCAGTCGTCGGGCGATACCTCGTCCGATGCCCCGGCTTGCACCGGTTACCAGAGCCGTTTTGTCAGTAAGTCTGCCCATGAAGTGAACTCCTCCCCGTCGGCGCGGCGAATTCCGCCGCTCCTTGCATTGCCCAGCTTGGCGAATCATCGCGGCTAAGTCGAGCGGATTACGGAAACTGTTCAACCATCACTCCACCAAGGTTGAACACCACCGGTTCTAGCTATAGTCGAGAAAATTCGATGAAGGGGATGGGTGAACTGCATGCCGAATGAATCCGCTATCGAGGCCCCCGCAGTGCCGGACAATGCAGAACTGGCGCGGTCACTGGACGGAGACTTCCGCAGCGAATTCGCTAACGTGAATGGAACGCAGCTGCACTACGTCGTGGGCGGCACCGGAGACCTCGTCGTCCTGCTGCACGGGTGGCCGGAGACATGGTGGGCATTCCGGAAGCTGATGCCGAAGCTCGCAGAACACTACAAGGTCGTCGCGATAGACCATCGGGGCATTGGAATTCCGGACGAGCTGAAGCCTTCGGACGGGTTCACGAAGAAGAACATGGCGCGCGACGTCTACGAGCTGATCCGTTCACTTGGGTACGAAAGCGCCCACATCGTGGGTCACGACCTCGGGGCGATGGTCGCCTACAGCTTTGCCGCGAACTATCCCGAAGCGACACGTCGGCTGGCTCTGCTCGATGTCGTCCACCCCGATGAGACGTACTACGACCGGCCGATGCTGCGGCGCCCCCGTACCGGTTTCAACATGTGGTGGGTGGCGTTCAACCAGGTGCAGGGCCTGCCGGAGCAGGTCTTCGCCGGCCGCGGCTGGCACCTGATCGACTGGCTGTACAGCAATTCCCTCAAGGACCCGGAGTCCGTCACGGCTTTCGACCGTGCCGTCTACGCGCGGGCGTACGACACACCGGAGGGCATCCGCGCGGCCAACGGCTGGTACCAGGCGTACCACCAGGACATCGAGGACCTCAAGACCTACGACAAGGTGTCGCTGCCGCTGCTCGCGCTCGCGGCTCCCACCCAGTACGACCAGGTGCAGGAGCAGCTGTCGCAGATCGCGACCGACGTACGCATGGTGCGGGTGGACAAGTCCCTGCACTGGCTCGCCGAGGACGACCCGGAGTTGGTCTCCCGTGAGCTGCTCGGTTTTCTCGCACAGTAGACGGTGCGATCAACGGGGAGGAGAAACCAATGAAGCATGACGTCATAGTGGTTGGGGCCGGTCCGGTTGGGTTGATGCTCGCCGGTGAGCTGAAGCTGGGTGGTGTGGAGGTGGCGGTCTATGACCGGTTGCCCGCGCCGAGTGGTGAGTCGCGTGGTGTGGGTTTCACCCGGCGTGCCGCGGAGGTTTTCGATCAGCGGGGGCTGCTGGCCCGGTTCGGTGACGTCGAGTGGGCGCAGGGCCACTTCGGGGGGGTGCGGATCGATTTCTCCAGGCTGGAGGACAACCACTTCAGTGTGCGGGGTGTGCCGCAGTTCCGTACCGAGGAGATCCTGGAGGCCTGGCTGGGCGAGCTCGGTGTGCAGGTCCACCGCAACCACGAGGTCACCGGGTTCCGGGAGACCGAGGACAGTGTCGTGGTCTCCTTCGAGGGCCCTGACGGGCCGGGCGAGGCCGAGGCCCGGTACGTGGTGGGCTGTGACGGTGCCCGCTCCATCGTCCGCAAGAGCGCGGGGATCGACTTCCCGGGCTGGGATGCCACCCGGGGTATGTACATGGCCGATCTGGTCGGTGCGGGGGTGCGTCAGCGGCCGATCGGGGAGCAGGTGCCCGGGGGCATGGTGATGGCGTTCAATCTGGAGAACGGTGTCGACCGGATCGTCATCCATGACGAGAAGCTGCGTCCGCATGAGGACAAGAGCCAGCTGACGTTCGAGGTTGTGGCGGATGCGTGGCAGCGGATGACGGGGGAGTCGCTGCATCATGCGGAGGTGCGGTGGATCAGTGCGTTCACCGACACCACCCGCCAGGCCTCCCAGTACCGCAAGGGCCGCATCTTCCTGGTCGGGGACGCCACGCACATTCATATGCCGGCGGGTGCGCAGGGGATGAGTGTGGGGGTGCAGGATGCGGTGAACCTGGGCTGGAAGCTGGCCGCGGCCATCAACGGCTGGGCGCCCGAGGGCCTGCTGGATACCTTCCAGTCCGAGCGGCACCCGGTCGGTGAGAAGCTGATGCGCAACACCCGCGCCCAGACCCGCCTCTACCTCACCGGCGATGAGATGGAGCCGCTGCGTGCGGTGATGCGCGAGCTCGTCACCTCTCCCGACGTCGCCCGCCACCTCGCCGGCCAGGTCAGCGGCCTCGACGTGCAGTACGACATGGGCGCCACCGGCCACCCCCTCCTCGGCTTCCGCCTCTCGCCGGACCGCGAGCTGACGCTCGCCGACGGCACCCGCACCCGCATCGCGGAGCTGCTCCACACCGCCCGCGGCGTGCTGATCACCACCGGCGACTCGCGCGAAGCGGCCGAACTCGCCGAAGGCTGGGCCGACCGCGTCGACGTCGTCAGCGGCAGCTGGGTCCCCGCCGACAACCCCACAGGCGACGACCCCGAAGCCGTACTCCTGCGCCCCGACGGACACGTCGCCTGGGCCGCACCGGGCGGCGGCAAACTCCGCGACGCCCTGGAGCGCTGGTTCGGCACGGCCCTCTGACCGTCCCCGGCGACAGCCATGTCGCCCGTATGTCCCGGCGACCGCCGCGAACCGCGCGACGCGGTTGAGCGGTGGTTCGTCGCTGCCACCCCCCGTCCCCATCCAACTGAAAGGTTGGTCATGACGCACGGCATTACCGAGTCGCCCACTGAGGGGTCGTCAGAGCAGGGGCAGCGCCCCGCTCTCTCGCGGCTGCCCTCCCTGACCGGACTGCGGTTCCCCGCCGCGTTCCTGGTCTTCCTGAGCCATGTCGGTCTGGCGCTTCCCCAGCTGCGTCTGCTGAAATCCGACGGGGCGGCGTCCGATCTCGCCAAGTTCACCGAGAACGCGGGCGCGCTGGGCGTGGCCTTCTTCTTCGTCCTCAGCGGTTTCGTGCTGACCTGGTCCGCACGGACGAAGGACACCGCCCCCGCCTTCTGGCGCCGGCGGTTCGTCAAGATCTACCCCAACTACGTGCTGGCGTGGGCCCTGGCGCTGATCCTGTTCGCCTCTACCTACACCCCGACCCGGGTGGCCATCGCCAACGTGTTGATGGTCCAGGTGTGGAAGCCGGACTTCGCGTACATGTACAGCGTGAACCCGGTGAGCTGGTCGCTGGCGTGCGAGCTCATCTTCTACCTCTGCTTCCCGCTGCTGCACCGGCTGTTCGTCCGCATCCGGGACGAGCACCTGAAGTACTGGATCGCCGGTGTGACGGCGGCGATCATCCTGACGCCGTGGTTCACCTACACCTTCCTGCCCGGCAACGGTACGCAGATGACCTCGGACCAGACCGCGTCGGCCGGGGACGCCTCGGTGACGCAGTACTGGGTCGCCGTCTTCCTGCCGCCGGTCCGGCTGCTGGACTTCGCCCTCGGCATGCTGGTGGCGCACGCGGTGATGCGGGGCCGCTGGCGCAACATCGGCCTCATCTGGTCGACCTTCCTGGTCGCGGTCAGCTGGTATGTCTCCCAGAACGTGGACATGCTCTACGCCAAGCGCTCCGTCTCCATCATCCCGATCGCGCTGCTGATCGCCGCGGCCGCCACCAAGGACGTCAAGGGCGAGTTCACCGTCTTCCGGAACAGAACGATGGTGTGGCTGGGCGAGGTGTCCTTCGCCTTCTACATGTGCCACTTCCTCGTCCTGCAGTACGGGCGCAAACTGCTGGGCCACGACCTGTACTCCATACCGCAGACGATAGGGCTGGAGATCATGCTGACGGCGATCGCCGTGCTGTTCTCCTGGATGGTGTACGCGGTGCTGGAACGGCCGGTCTACCGCCTCTTCGCCACCTCCCGGAAGGCCAGAGCGGAAAGGGCCGGGGCGACGGCCTGAGCCCCTGCCCCCGCACTTCCAGGACTGGCCTGACGCCGGCTGCCAGCAGCCGGCGTCAGGCCATTTCCGCGTTCTCGGGCCGACCCCGGTGGGCTACTTCGCCGGTACCGGCCCCGACGTGCCGCGTACCGCGGTCGCGTCGGCCTGGTCCTCCTCGGCCGTCGGCGCCTGCGGGTCCGACACATTGCGCAGCGGAACCTCCTTGGTCCACAGGACGGTCAGGAACGCGAGCGCCATCACCCCGGCCGTGAGGAGGAAGACCCCCTGCATGGAGTCGGCGAAGCCCTCCTTGAAGGGCACGGCCAGGCGCGGGTCCAGATTCTGGATGAATGAGGAGTCGTTGAGCGCGGCCGAACCGCCCGAACCGGGGTTGTTCACCAGGTCGAGCACCGGCTTGTTGGCCGGGTTCTGCAGCACGGCCGGGTCGTGCAGCGCCGCCTGGAACTCCGGCGTCTGCGCTGCCGACTTGAAGGCCGAGGCGATCTTGTCACCGACGCTGTTGAACATGATGGAGAGAAAGACCGCGGTACCGAGGGTGCCTCCGATCTGCCGGAAGAACGTGGAGGAGGCCGTCGCCACACCCATGTCCTGCGGCGGCACGCCGTTCTGCACCACGAGAACCAGCGTCTGCATGACCGCGCCGAGCCCCAGCCCGAACAGCACCATGAACGCCATCGTCTTGGGCAGCGGCGTGTCCCACTGCACCTGGAAGTGGAACAGCAGCAGGGCCACACCCATGAAGACGCTGCCGACCACCGGGAAGATCTTGTAGTGCCCGGTCTTCGAGGTGAGCCGGCCGCTGACGAGGGAAGCGACGATCAGGCCGACCATCAGCGGCAGCATCTGCAGGCCTGAGCGGGTCGGACTCGCGCCCTTCACGATCTGCAGGTACTGAGGGATCATCAGCATCCCGCCGAACATGCCGGCGCCGACCAGCACGGCCAGCAGGCTGGTCTTGCTGAAGATGCCGCTGCGGAACAGACGCATCGGGATGAGCGCGTCGTCGCCCATGCTCCGCTCCACGAAGATCCACGCGATGATGCCGGCCACGCCGATGCCGTAACAGGCCAGCGACCGCGCCGAACCCCAGCCCCAGGCACGGCCCTGCTCGGCGACGAGCAGGAGCGGCACCACGCCGAGCACGATGGTGAGCGCGCCCCACCAGTCGATGCGGTGGTCGCGCCGGGTGTGCGGAAGGTTGAGGACCTTGGCGACGACGAACAACGCGATGATGCCGACCGGCACGTTGACCAGGAACACCCACCGCCAGCCGACCACGCCGAGGATGCTGCTCTGCCCGGCGAGGAACCCGCCGATGAGCGGGCCCGCGACGCTGGAGGCGGCGAACGTGGCGAGCAGGTAGCTCTGGTAGCGGGCGCGTTCGCGAGGCGGCACGAGGTCGCCGATGATCGCCAGGGCCAGGGACATGAGACCACCGGCGCCGATACCCTGCACCGCGCGGAAGACGGCCAGCTCGGTCATCGAGGTGGCGAAGGTGCACAGGACGGAGCCGACGATGAAGACCGAGATCGCGGCCAGGAAGTACGGCTTGCGCCCGTGCAGGTCGGAGAGTTTGCCGTAGAGCGGCGTTGTGATCGTCGACGTGATCAGGTAGGCGGTCGTCGCCCACGCCTGCTGGTCGAGCCCGTGCAGGTCGTCCGCGATGGTCCGGATCGAGGTGGAGACGATCGTCTGGTCGAGCGAGGCCAGGAACATGCCCAGCATGAGACCGCTGAGGATGGTCAGGATCTGCCGGTGGCTGGGGCCGGCCGGGGCGGATGTCCTGGTGTCGTCGGCGGGGGCGGCCGGGGGCGCGCTCGCCCTCGTGCGGTCGGTGGCGCGCCGCGTGGGCGGAGCGGTCGCCGCGGAGGCGGCGGGTGTGCCGGTGGGCTGCCGGGTCGTTGTCGAGGCGCGGACGCCCTCCGGGTGATCGTTTGCCATGCCGTCGTTTCCCACCCTCATGGTCGCGGGCCCAGGACCCGCGCCGTCGAAGTCCCCGCGGCCGTACGGTGCAGGGGGTTGCGATGGCCTCGACCGCGTCCTGCCCGACTCGCGCCGGTGAGCGCGTGGTTGCCCCGCTGATGCGGGGTGCGTGTGGTGCCCTCCGCGGGCGAGGCAGGTACTGCCGCACGGGTCGGGGGGCACCGGCTCCGGAGCGTGCCGGGAGCGCGCGAGTGGGGCGGCGGCTTGGCCGTGGGCCCGGGTCGAGGTACCGCCGTTCAGCTCGCCGCGGCGGCCGGTCGTGCCGTCGGCGCCGCGCGAGACGGAGGCCCCCAGAAACTTCGACGTCTCTGGGGGCCTCCCGCCAAATGTGCTGCCTGTCCGGTGAAGCGTCGTGCGCGTCACGCGGACATGGCGGCGACGATCAGTGGTCCCGATGGGTGCGACCGCCGTGCCGCCGTACCGGAGCGCCGTCGGGGCATACCCGGGCGACGCCTCCGGCCCGGAGTCAGGACCAGGTGTTGCCCGCCGGCTCCAGGGTGGTGCGGTTGATGCGGTTGAAGAAGTTCGTCATCGCGATCTCCAGGATGATCGCGTTGAGCTGCTCCTCGGTGAAGTGGTCGGCAACGGCGTCCCAGATCTCGTCGGTGACACCCGCCGCGCCGTCCTGGAGGCGGGTGGCGGCCTCGGCCAGCGCCAGCGCCGCGCGCTCCTCGTCGGTGTAGAAGGGCGACTCGCGCCAGGCGACGACGCTGTGCAGCCGCTCATCGGTCTCGCCGGCCTTCTTCGCCCCGGCGATACCCGCGTAGACGCACGGCGCGCAGCCGTTGATCTGGCTGGCGCGCAGGTGGACCAGCTCAAGGAGCTTCTGGTCGACGCCACCGGCGGCAATCGCCTTGTGCAGGCTCTGGATCGCGGAGTAGAGGTCGGGGCTGAGCTTGGCGTTCTTGACGCGGGATTCCATGGTCCTTGCTCCTTCATCGGGTTAGCTGATCGGATTACCTGTGCTCTCACTCCTTATGACGAAGCAGGACCGAGGAAGGTAACAAGATGTCCGACACCCGCCCGACAGACTCCGTGGCCGAGGCGTTCGAGGCCCAGCGCGACCGGCTGCGCGCCGTCGCCTACCGTGTGCTCGGATCGCACGCCGACGCCGAGGATGTCGTGCAGGACGCCTGGCTGCGGCTCTCCCGCCAGGATGCGGCGACCATCGACAACCTCACCGGATGGCTCACCACGGTGGTCGGCCGGATCAGTCTCGATGTCCTGCGCTCGCGCCAGGCCCGTCCGGAGGCCTCCTACGACGACCGGCTGCCCGAGCTGGAGGTGGCTCTCGACGCCGGGCCCGCTCCCGAGGAGAACGCGGAGGTGGCCGACTCGGTCGCGCTCGCTCTCCTGGTGGTCCTCGATTCGCTGCGGCCCAGCGAACGGCTCGCCTTCGTCCTGCACGATCTGTTCGCCGTGCCGTTCAGCGAGATCGGCCAGATCCTCGGCAAGTCCACCGACTCGGCCAAGATGCTCGCCAGCCGCGCCCGCCGGAAGGTGCAGGCGACCGAGCGGCCGGGGGCCGCGGGACCCCAACAGCGCGCCGTGGTCCAGGCGTTCCTCGCGGCGGCCCGCGACGGCGACTTCGAGGGGCTGCTGCGGGTGCTCGACCCCGAGGTGAAGCTGACCGTGGACACCCCGGCCGGTACGGTCGTCACCCTCGGCGCCACCGAGGTCGCGGCCGGTGCCCGGCTGTCCGCCAGCGCGGCCGCCCTGGGCCGGCCGGTGCTCGTCAACGGGCTTCCGGGGGTGCTCTCCTGGCACGAGGACGGCACTCCGATGGCGCTGCTCGCGTTCACCGTCACCGACGACCGGATCACCGAGATCAGGGCGGTGGTCGACCCGGCGAAGCTCGCGCGGGTGGACCTGCCCGCGCCGGCCTGACCCCGGCGTGTCCGGGGCCCGGCCCCGGACACGCCGAAGGGCGGCCACCACAGGGTGAGGGCCTGTGGTGACCGCCCGAGCGGCGGTATTCGGTTTCCGGGCATCAGCACCGGTGGCTGAGCGCGGCCGGTCGAGGGCGCCCCTCAGTCCGCCGCATGGACCGCTCAGTACGCCACTCAGTACGCCGCGTTGACGAAGGCCTTGAACAGGCCCGTGATCTCGGAGCTGCCCTCTTCGGCATGCGGCTGGAACCCGACCAGGAAGCGCGCGGACGGGTCCTCCACCGCCTCGATGACACCGTCCTCCTCCGCCCAGGCGGTGGCGACGAGTCCCTCGCCGACCGTGGCCAGGCCCTGGTGGTGGTGGCACTTTCCGCTGGTGACGGCGCCGACGGCGCTCCCCAGCAGGGATTCGGACAGGACCTTGATCTCGCGGTCCGTGTGCCGGCCCGGGACGGAGGGACCGTGGGTGGGCAGGTGCTGGTGCAGTGTCCCGCCCCGGGACACTGCGATCACCTGCAGGCCGCGGCAGATGCCGAGCACCGGGATGCCGCGCCGTTCGGCGACGGCCAGGGCGGCGAAGTCGGTGACATCGCGCAGCTTGTCCGGCGGGAAGGTGTGCGGGTCGCGCTCGGCGCCGTAACGCGCGGGGTCGATGTCGCCGCCGCCGGTGATGAGGAGCGCGTCCACGGTCTCCATCACGTCCTCGACGGCTTCGGGTACCGGTGGCAGCAGCAGCGGTGAGCCGCCCGCCTCGGTCACCCTGGCGATGTAGGCCCAGGGCTGCACGGCCGCCGGAATGGTGCCCCAGATGCCCCAGTTCGCTGGAACCGCGTCCGCGGTGACCGCCACTACCGGTCTCTTCATGGGGGGGCTCTCCTCTGCTCGGTCGGCGCGTCCACGAGCGCCGGGGTTCGGTGCGTGGCGGTCACGGCCGATACCGGTGGACTTCAGGCTCTTCCGTCGCCCGGTATAGCGCGTTGTCAAATCTTTTATTCGGTACGAGAACGACCCGCCGACATCGGCGACTATGATCACAACGGGCTGGATCATGCAATGTTCAAGGCCGTACGTGTGCAAGCGCGGTATTTCGCAGTTGAACGCGCTCCCCTGTCGCATGCGCCACTATGTAAATCTTGGCGCCGTCCGAAAATCGCCCCCGGCCGGGCGACGGAAACGATAGCCGATGAATGCCCCCACAGACGGCAGAAATGGACATTTCTGCCGAATTCGGTGGCGGATGCACTTTCCTGTACCGATGGACCGGAAAACGCCGCACACGGGGCCGCCGACGATTTGCCTCAAGGAGTTGGAAATCAATGACGACTGATGCCGCACACAAGCCGAAGGTGGGCGTCATGCCTGCGGGTCACCGTGACACGCAGGGCTGGCCCCTCAGCCCCGAGATCGAGGAATTCCTCGCGGCGGACGGCCAGGGCATTCTCACCACTCTGCGGCCCGACGGCACCCTGCATTCGGTGCCCGTCAGCTTCACCTGGGACGGCGAGGCGCGGCTGGCCCGGGTCATGACGGTGGGCATGTCGAAGAAGGCCCGGAACCTGATCCAGGTGCCGGGCGGGCGGGTCTCCCTGTGCCAGCGCGACAACATCTCCTCCTGGGTGACGCTTGAGGGCACCGGCACGGTCTTCGACGACGCCGAGCGCCTGGCGGACGGGTCGCGCAGGTACGCCGAGCGCTACAAGAAGGACTGGCTCAACCCGCCCAACCCGGTGGTCATCGAGATCGCCGTCGACCGGGTCATGAGCCGGAACGTCTAATTCCTCATTTGCCACCGCCGGCCTTCTCCGGGCCGGCTTCCTCCGGCACCGAAACGGGCGGAGTTCAGGGGCGACCCTCTTGCCTACACGCCCAGCGGGGCGAGTCGATCACACACCGTTCCCATGCACGGGGTGCTGGCTCGCCCTTTGGGTTTTCCACCCGATTCATTCCCAGAAATCCATCGGCAAGCCTGCAGAAATCTGACAGTAAATTGACGATCATGTGACTGCAGATGGCTTGTATCCGTACTGTCTGGAAGTGATCATTGATGCCGATGTCCGTTGAATCGACATGAAAAAAACAAAGGGGAGCAGCATGAAGGGGATAATCCTTGCCGGTGGGCACGGAACACGGCTGCATCCGATTACGATCGGCGTTTCCAAGCAACTGCTCCCCGTCTACGACAAGCCCATGATCTACTACCCGCTTTCGGTGCTGATGCTCGCGGGAATCACCGATATACAAATCATTTCCGCGCCGCACGATGTCGAGAACTTCCGGGCTCTGCTGGGAGACGGATCCGAACTCGGCATCTCGCTGAGCTATGCCGAGCAGGACAAGCCCCGTGGTCTGGCGGACGCGTTCCTCGTCTCCGCCGACCACATAGGCGACGACTCCGTCGCCCTGGTCCTCGGTGACAACATCTTCCACGGCCCGAAGTTCGGCAGTCTGCTGTACCGGGCCGTTCAGAACGTGGAGGGCTGCGTCCTCTTCGGCTACCCGGTGCGCGACCCGGAGCGTTACGGCGTCGGCGAGGTGGACGAGCGGGGAAAGCTCATCTCGATCGAGGAGAAGCCCGCCCAGCCGCGCACCAACATGGCGATCACCGGGCTCTACCTGTACGACAACGACGTGGTCGACATCGCCCGGGGGCTGCGGCCTTCCGAGCGGGGCGAGCTGGAGATCACCGATGTCAACCGCACCTACCTGGAGCGCGACCAAGCCACGCTGATACCGCTCGGCCGCGGCTTCGTCTGGCTGGACACGGGCACCCACGACGCCCTGACCGAAGCCGGGCAGTACGTGCAGATCCTGGAGCACCGGCAGGGCGTGAGGATCGCCTGCCTCGAAGAAATCGCCTGGCGCATGGGGTACATCGACCGCGACGCCTGCTACCGGCTCGGCAGCCGGCTGGCGAAGTCGCCCTATGGCCAGTACGTCATGGAAGTGGCCCTCTCCGGATGAGGCCGCTGTTCACCGGACCTGGGGAGGGCACGGGATGAACGCGACGACGCGGCTTCGCCCGCGGACGGAACACGACCTGCGAGAGCGGCTGGCGAGGTCGGCGAGCGTGCGGGACACGGGGCACAGCCTGCGCACGGAAGACGTCGCCAAGTGGCTCGAAAAGCGCACACAGGCCCATCACTTCGCCGTGGAGCGCATTCCGTTCGCCGAGTTGGACGGATGGTCCTTCGCGAAGGACACGGGAAACCTGGTGCACCGCAGCGGCCGGTTCTTCTCGGTGGAGGGTTTGTCCGTCACCAGTTCCGAGGGGCCCTTCCACCGCTGGGAGCAGCCGACGATCAACCAGCCCGAGGCCGGGATCCTGGGCATCGTGGTGAAGGAGTTCGACGGCGTACTGCACTTCCTGATGCAGGCGAAGCTGGAACCCGGCAACCGCAATCTGCTCCAGCTGTCGCCCACCGTGCAGGCGACCCGGAGCAACTACCTGCGGGTGCACCAGGGCGCGCAGGTGCGGTACCTGGAGCATTTCACCCGGCCCGACCGGGGCCGGATCCTCTACGACGTGCGCCAGTCGGAGCACGGCTCGTGGTTCTACCGCAAGGCCAACCGCAACATGCTCGTCGAGGCCGTCGGCGACGTGGCGGAGCACGACGACTTCTGCTGGCTGACGCTTGGTCAGATCGGGCAGCTGCTGCGGCAGGACAACGTGGTCAACATGGACGCGCGGACCGTGCTCGCCTGCCTTCCCGCCGGGGACGTCGAACCACGGGCGCTGCACTCCGACGCCGAGTTCCAGTCCTGGATCACCACCGAGCGTTCGGGCCAGGACGTGGTGACCCGGCTCGTCCCCCTCTCCGGCATCGACGGCTGGGAGCGGGGCGAGGACACACTCGCCCGGACCGACGGCCGGTTCTTCCGTGTGGTCGCGGTCGCCGTGCAGGCGGGCAGCCGCGAAGTGCCGGCCTGGTCGCAGCCATTGTTCGAACCCGTCGGCCTGGGAGTCGCGGCCTTCCTCTTCCGCCGCATCGACGGCGTCGTGCACCTGCTGGTGCGGGCCCGCGCGGAGGCGGGCTTCCTGGACACCATCGAGCTCGGCCCCACCGTGCAGTGCACTCCGGGGAACTGGGACCACCTGGACCCCGCTGAGCGGCCCCCCTTCCTGGAGGAGGTGCTCAGTGCCTCCCCCGAACGCGTCCGCTACGAGGCGGTGCATTCCGAGGAGGGCGGGCGCTTCCTGTACGCGGAGAGCCGCTACATGTTCGTCGAGGCCGACGAAGCCGTGGCGCCACTGGATGCCCCGCCCGGATTCCGGTGGTGCACCCAGGACCAGCTCAGTGCGCTCACCTCGCACGGGCACTACGTCAACGTCCAGGCCCGGACGCTGCTGTCCTGCCTCAGCACGGGCGCGGTGCGCCTGGAGCACACCGACTGACACGTCGCACGTGAACGCACGCCACCCATGCCCTCTCACCGGAAGCCTTTGACCCCCATGAAATTCCTGTTCATCGCCGGCGGCAGCCCGGCGACCGTCTTCACCGTCGTCCCGCTGGCAACCGCCCTGCGCAACGCCGGACACGAGGTGCTCCTCGCCGCCAACGAGCCGCTGACCGACACCGCGTCGAGCGTCGGGCTGCCGTCGGTCTCGCTCAACCCCGAGCCGGTCTTCCACTTCATGCGGTTCGACCGGGCCGGCAAGCCCGTCGACCCGCCCAAGGGACACCGGGAGAACATGCTGCACACCGCCCGGTCCTTCGCCAGGATGGGCATAGCCGGCCTGGACACCCTGCGCCGCCTCGGAGCGGACTGGCGGCCCGATGTCGTCGTCGGCGGCTCGATGACCTACGCCGCGGGGCTGTTCGCCGCCGAGATCGGCGTCCCCTACGTACGCCAGGACTGGGACGTGGTCCCGACCACCGAGGCCGACCCCGGGGCCGAGGACGAGCTGAGGCCCGAGCTGGAGCGCCTGGGCCTCGCCGGGCTGCCGGTGCCCGCCCTGCACATCGACGTGTGCCCGCCCTCGCTGCGGCCGCACCTGCCGTCGCCGCACGCCGACGGGGCGCAGCCGATGCACTGGCTCCCCGGCAACAGCCAGCGCCGCCTGGAGCCGTGGATGTACACCCGTCCCCAGGACCGCAAGCGCGTGGTGATCACCACGGGCACCCGCGCCCTCGCCTTCCAGTCCGCCGAGGAGATGCGGCGTCTGGTGGAGGAGTTGGGCCGGACCGGGGCCGAGGTGCTGATCGCGGCGCCCGAGCAGGTCACCGAGAAGTTCGCCCCGGAGCTGGGCGACACCCGCATTGGCTGGCTCCCGCTGGACGTCGTGGTGCCGACGTGCGACCTGCTGGTCCACCACGGTGGCGGCGTCACGGCCATGACCGCCATGAACGCCGGGGTGCCGCAGCTCATCACCCCCGAGGCCTCCTACATGGAGATCGTCGCGAAGGCCCTGACGGACTTCGGCGCCGGCCTCACCGTTGCGAGCGCGGAACAGGACTCCACCGAGGCGATCCTGGCGGGCTGCCGGGAGCTCCTGTCCGATGCGCGCTACACGCAGCGTGCGGGCGTCCTCGCACACGAGATGGCCGTGCTTCCCGCACCGGCCGAGGTGGCGAGCGTCCTGGAGAAGCTCGCCGTCCGCTGAACCCGGCGGCCGGGGCGCGCCACGGCACAGCCGCCGCGCCCCGGTGAGCCCCCGGCTCGTCCCTCCGCAGATCGAACCCGACGAGGAGACCTCAACGATGACTGCAGCCCGGTGCCGGACAGGTGCCCTCGTGAAGAAGGAGACGCGGTGAGAGTGCTCGTCACCGGTGGGGCCGGCTTCATCGGTTCCCACTTCGTCCGCACCCTGCTCGAAGACGGCTACCCCGGGCTCGAAGGCGCTGCGGTCACCGTCCTCGACTCGCTCAGCTACGCCGGCAACCGCGCCAACCTGCCCGCCGCCGACCCGCGCCTCGACTTCGTCCAGGGCGACATCCTCGATCTTCCGCTGCTGCTTGACCTGCTCCCCGGGCACGACGCGGTGGTGCACTTCGCCGCCGAGTCGCACGTGGACCGCTCCATCGACGACGCGAACGTGTTCGTCCGCACCAACGCGGAGGGCAGCCAGAACGTCTTCGAGGCGTGCCGGCGCACCGGCGTGGAGCGGGTCGTGCACGTCTCCACCGACGAGGTGTACGGCTCCATCGACTCCGGCTCCTGGACGGAGCAGGAACCGCTGCTGCCCAACTCCCCGTACGCCGCCTCCAAGGCCGCCTCCGACCTGATCGCCCGGGCCTACTGGCGCACCCACGGCCTCAATCTGTCGATCACCCGCTGCTCCAACAACTACGGCCCGTACCAGCACCCCGAGAAGCTCATCCCGCTGTTCGTCACCAACCTCATCGAGGGCATCCCGCTCCCGCTGTACGGCGACGGCCTGAACATCCGGGAGTGGCTGCACGTCGACGACCACTGCCGGGCCATCTGCCTGGTGCTCCTGAACGGGGCGGCCGGCGAGGTCTACAACGTGGGCGGCGGCAACGAGCGGACGAACCGCGAGATCGCGGAGCGCCTGGTGGAACTGGGCGGCGCCGACAGCTCCGTGATCCGTCGCGTCGCCGACCGCCTGGGCCACGATCTGCGCTACGCCCTGGACGACACGAAGATCAGGGAAGAGCTGGGGTACGCCCCCCGCGTCTCCTTCGAGCAGGGGCTCGCCGACACCTTCGCCTGGTACCGCGACAACCCCGCCTGGTGGAAGCCGCTGAAGGGGAACAGACCCTGATGGCCCCCACGGCCCTGGTGCTGGGCGGCACCGGATTCATGGGCGGGCATCTGTGTGCCGCGTTCCGCGCCGCGGGGCACCGTGTCGTCTGCGTCTCGCGCGGCCGGTCCCGGACGCGGCCCGGCGACGACGGCCTGGTGCATCTGCACCACGAACTCGGTGCGCCGACACAGGACGTGGCGGCGCTGCTGGCCGACGTGGCACCCCAGGTGATCGTGAACGCGGCCGGTGTGGTGTGGCAGGCCGAGGAGGACCGCATGTGGTCCCTCAACGCCCGCTTCGCCGAGCGGCTCGCCCGTGCGACGGCGGCGCTGGCGACCCCGGCCCGCCTCGTCCAGCTGGGCAGCTCCCACGAGTACGGGCCGAGCGAGCCGGGCACCAGCACCGCCGAGGACGCCGTGTGCGCGCCCGTCTCGGTGTACGGGCGCACCAAGCTCGCCGCCACCGAGGCGGTGCTGGACACCGTCCGCGAGCGGGGGCTCGCCGCCGTGGTGCTGCGGGTCGCCAACGCCACGGGACCGGGCGTGCCGGCCAACAGCCTCCTGGGAACGGTCGCGCACCGCCTCGCCGCACCGGAGCCCGCCCACGACGGCGCCGAGCGGGCGGAGCTGCGGCTCGCGCCGCTGCGCGCTCAGCGCGACTTCGTGGACGTCCGGGACGTCGCGGCCGCCGCCGTGCTCGCGGCGACCGCCCCGGCCGGCGAGGTCACCGGCCGCGTCATCAACATCGCCCGGGGCGAGGCCGTACCCGTACGCCGGCTGGTCGAACGGCTCATATCCCTGGCGGACCGGCCCGTGCGGCTGACCGAGCACCGGCCGCCGCCGGTGCCCGGCCGGGCCGGGCCGGGCCAGGACGCCCGCGTACTGCGCGCGGACCTGGAATGGCAGCAGCTGGACATCTCGCGGGCGCGGCGCCTTCTCGGCTGGCAGCCCGCCGTGGACCTGGACACATCACTGACAGATCTGCTCGCGGCCGTCCGGCTGCCGGAGCAAGAAAGGACGCGCACGTGAGCGCTCACAAGAACCTCGTGCTCGACGAGGTCCGCAAGTTCCACCAGGACACCCAGCCGCAGGGCGGCTTCGTTCCCGGCGTGACCGAGATCTGGCCGTCCGGCGCGGTCCTGGAGGAGGAGGACCGGGTCGCGCTGGTCGAGGCGGCGCTGGAGATGCGGATCGCCGCGGGCGTCAGCTCCCGCAAGTTCGAGTCGTCCTTCGCCCGCAAGATGAAGCGCCGTAAGGCGCATCTGACGAACTCCGGGTCCTCCGCGAACCTGCTGGCGGTGTCCGCACTGACCTCGCACGTGCTGGAGGACGAGCGGCTGCGGCCGGGCGACGAGATCATCACGGTCGCCGCCGGGTTTCCCACCACCGTCAACCCCATTCTGCAGAACGGCCTCACTCCCGTCTTCGTCGACGTCGAGCTCGGCACGTACAACACCACCGCCGCCCGGGTGGAGCAGGCAATCGGCCCGCGTACCCGGGCCATCATCATCGCGCACGCCCTCGGCAACCCCTTCGAGGTCGCCGAGATCGCCCAACTGGCCGCCGACCGGGGGCTGTTCCTGATCGAGGACAACTGCGACGCGGTGGGCTCCACGTACGACGGCCAGCTGACCGGCACCTTCGGCGACATGACCACGGTCAGCTTCTATCCCGCGCACCACCTCACGATGGGCGAGGGCGGCTGCGTCCTCACCTCGAACCTGGCGCTGGCCCGGATCGTGGAGTCGCTGCGCGACTGGGGCCGCGACTGCTGGTGCGAGCCGGGCGAGAACGACAAGTGCCTCAAGCGCTTCAAGTACCAGATGGGCAGCCTGCCGGAGGGCTACGACCACAAGTACATCTTCTCCCACGTCGGTTACAACCTGAAGGCGACCGACATCCAGGCGGCGCTGGGCCTGACGCAGCTGGCCAAGCTGGACGACTTCTGCGACGCGCGCCGGCACAACTGGCGCCGTCTGCGCGAGGGCCTCGACGGCGTCCCGCACCTGCTGCTGCCCGAGGCCACCGACCGCAGCGACCCGAGCTGGTTCGGCTTCGCGATCACCGTCGACCGCGAAGCGCCGTTCAGCCGCGCCGAGTTCGTCGACCACCTGGAGGAGCGCAAGATCGGCACGCGGCGTCTGTTCGCCGGCAACCTGACCCGCCACCCGGCCTACCAGGACCAGCGGCACCGCGTCGTCGGTGACCTGACGAACAGCGACATCATCACCGACCAGACCTTCTGGATCGGCGTCTACCCCGCCATCACCGACGAGATGATCGACTACGTCGTCTCCACGGTGAAGGAGTTCATCGCGAGTCGCGGCTGATGGCCGGCCGTTCCCCGCTCCACGAAGGCAGGCGCGCATGCCCGTGACGTCCCGCGTACGGGTCGCCGTCCTCGGCTGCGCGGACATCGCGCTGCGCCGGATGCTCCCCGCCATGGCCGCCTCGGCGGACGTGGAGCTGATCGCCGTCGCCAGCCGGGACGCCCACAAGGCGAACGAGACGGCGCGGCGCTTCGGGTGCGCGGCCGTGCACGGATACGACGCGTTGCTGGCACGCGACGATGTCGACGCCGTGTACGTGCCGCTGCCCGCCGCGCTCCACGACGTCTGGGTGGAGGCGGCTCTGCGCGCCGGTAAACACGTACTGGCGGAAAAGCCGCTGACCACCAGCCAGGTGCGTACGGCCGAGCTCCTGCGGCTCGCGTCGGCCCGCGGTCTGGCCCTCGTGGAGAACGTGCTGTTCGTGCACCACGGACAGCACGCCGCGGTGCGCGCGCTGGTCCGCGACGGCGCGATCGGTCAGACACGCTCGCTGCAAGCCTCGTTCGCCGTCCCGGCCCGGCCCGAGCACGACATCCGCTACCGGGCGGCGCTCGGCGGCGGCGCGTTGTGGGACGTCGGCGTCTATCCGGTGCGGGCGGCTCTGTACCTGCTCGGCTCCCCTCTCACGGTCGCCGGGGCGGTCCTCATGTCCGACCCCGGCCGCGAGGTCGATACCTCGGGGGCCGCGCTCCTGCGGAGTGAGGCGGGCGCCGTCGCCCATCTGACGTTCGGGATCGGGCACGCCTACCATTCGGGGTACGAACTGCGCGGCTCCGAGGGCCGGATCACGGTGGACCGTGCCTTCACACCCCCCGCCGACCACCGGCCCGTACTGCGTCTGGAGCGCGGCACCCGCACCGAGGAGATCGCCCTCGCGCCCGAGGACCAGGTGGCCGCGGCGGTCAGCGCCTTCGCGCGTGCGGTGCGCGAGGGCGGCGCACCGTCCGACGATCCGGTGCTGGACCAGGCCTCGCTGCTCGACGCGATCCGTCGGACAGCCACCGGCTCCGGCACCGGCCGGGCCGGGTCCGGCCACTGACGGGTCGGCCGGGTTGACCCCTTCGGTACCGCCGCCGGGTCCGATGGCGAGTCGTTGGACGAGGTCGTCACCTGCAGGCAGGGCGCTCGACTTCGTCCACGTCGGTCGGGTAAGGCTCTTGAGGCTCCGTCATGGCCCTGGCTCCAGTCATCGACCGCATGCTCGGCTACCACAACGACACCACTGCCCAACTTGCCGCCGAGGCCGGAGAGGCCGACGGGTTTCCACGGCGAAGTCCTGGTGAGCATTGCGCGTCCGGGAGACTGTCACCCGTGACGGAACCCCACGTGCTCTTCCACTACACCAGCCTCGCCTCCTGGAAGGAGATCGCCGCCGCCGGGCAAATACGGCCGACATCCCTGGCTGCCGAGCACATCGACTGCGCCATGCCGCTGCTGTGGCTCACAGACAGTACGAACCCGGCGGACACCGCTTTGAGCGACCCGGGACGCACACAGATCCGCATAACCGTGGCCCCGGAGGGGGGCATCCGCTACTGGAGGATGTGGAGACACCTGGTACCCAACGCCGGAGCCCTGGAGCCGTGGGGAGAGCCGGATAGCTGGTATGTCAGCCCCGGCACGGTCGCGGCAGAGTACTGGGGCGAGGTCATCGACCGGAGCACGAACAAGGTCCTGCGGCCAGCATCTGCCGCAGCGCCGCAAGCGGATGAGTGGGGCGTCCTGCCCGACGCCCAGGCAGTTGACCGTCTGGGCCTCCTTCTCGCCAACGGCTACCAACGGCGCATAGAGGAAATCGCGACCGTGGATGAGACCGCTGCCGGTGACCTGACGTTCCGCTCCATCCAGGTCCAGCTCCAGGTCGCCGAGATGAAGCGCATCCTGAACGAGGCAACTCCTGAGCAGCGGGTCCGCGCTGCATGGCGGACCCTGCGCAGCGAAGCCGACGCCGTGCAAGGCGTCGTGCCGGAGTAGCGATCCCCTCGTGGGTGGCTCGTGGCACGGTTCCTGCCAGTTTCGAACCCTTAGTGCAAGGATCGCATCATGGCGGCGAAGACGGGAGAGTCGGGGAAGGGCTGCTGGTCGCCGATCCTCTCGTAGCCCCACCGCTCGTAGACGGCCTGGACTTTCCCATCGCCGGCCTTCGGGTTGACCAGCAGCGTCGCTCGTTCCTCGGTGCGACCGGTCAGCAGGTCCTCGTGGATGCGGTGGGCGAGGCCGGTGCCGCGCCAGGTGCGGCGTATGACGATCTCGTTGAGCGCGAGGGTGCGGGTGCCGTTCTCCTCGGTGTAGCCGTCGGGCAATGGTGTGGTCATGGCGGACCACCAGCGGGTTTTGGGGCCGAGGGGGGTGGCGTAGGCGAATCCGGCCGGTGTGCCGTCGTCGCAGGCGATGACGGCCTCCCAGCCGGGTGCCGAGCTGTGGTTGGTCAGCCGGTCGTTGAACCGCTCCGCGCTATAGAAGTCGCCGACGAGCTTGAAGTCCCGTTGCCGTACTTCGACGTGGATGTCCACGATCGTGTTCCGGACTTCTTCGACATCGCGGTAGTGGCGCAGCTCAACGGTCACGTGAACATGCCTTTCTCTCGGGTGTAGTCGGCCCAGGACCGGGCCGCCGGGTCGTTGGAGGTGAGGCCGGACAGGCGGCCGGTGAAGCCTTTGACGAGCTTTCCAGTCCGGCCGTGCCAGGCGTCGGGCGGGATGGCGTGTGCGGAGGAGACGGCTGCTTCGAGGGCGCCTTGTTCGAGCTGGGCGCGGGCCATGTGGGCCAGGGCCAGGGAGCGGTTGCGTACAAGGTCGGGGCGCAGCAGGGCGAGGTGGCGGTGGGCGTGGGCTTCGGCGTCGGCCCAGTGGTGGAGGGAGACGTGCGCGATGAGTCCGAGGAGTTCCAGTTCGGCCTGGTCGTAGAACAGCATCCAGGGCGGTCGCGGGGCCGTGGTGTCGGCGCGGGTGAGGGCATCGTGGGCGTGGCCGATGCTGCGCTTGACGGCGTTGTGGTCGCGCAGGTCGCCATGGTGGACGGCGGTGCGGGCGTGGGCGAGGGAGGCGTAGAGCGGGTCGCGGCGCACGATGCTGGTGGAGCGGGCGGCGTCGTCGGCGGCGAGGGCGTCGGTGTAGCGGCCGAGGTGGCGGTAGAGCGCTCCGGCGTGCCCCCAGACGCGGAAGACGATGGCGGTATCGCCGGACAGGCCGGCCAGGGTGACGGCTTGTTGCATGTGCTGTTGCGCGGCGTCCAGGCGGTGGCCGTCGATGGCGGCCCACATGGCGGAGGAGGTGAACGCGGCGGCAAGCGAGTACAGCTGCCCGCGGACCCGGGAAGTGACGGTGCCGTGCTGTTGAAGGGCAAGGGTCTGGCGGGCGAGCTGGGCGGCGCGGACTTCGACTTTCGTAGTGCCGCCGTGCCGGTTGTCGGACGCCACGACCGCCGCGAGCTTGGCGGTCAGCAGCTCCACATCCGGGGCGCCGACGCGCGGGCTTGGGCCCTTGACGGGGACGGGCATGAGGGCGCCGAGGGCCGTTCCGGTGGTGACAGTGACGAAACGGCGACGGTGCACGGCCGAGCCCTCCTTCTGCCGTCGGGTGCTGCGCGTGGGGGCGACGAACCCTAAGTCGGAGGGCGCCTGCCCGGTGACGGCCTGGATCGCGGCGCGCTGGACGGTCTGGGGCCAGCGGATCTCGCCCGCACGCCACTTGAGGACGGTGCGCTCGGTGACGATCCCCTGGCGGCCGGTCAGTTCCCCGATGTAGCCGTTGAGGGCGTCCGAGAACTCGCGGGTCGTCATCGTGTACTTGGCCATCCAGCGGATCAGCGCCGCGTTGCGCTTGCGGTCCATGGCTCCACCGTAGAACCGGAGACCCACCCTCAACGGGTAAAGAAGCGGTCAATACGACAGGGTGCGTGCAAGCAGGCCACCGACGGTTGGTCATGGCCGGCCCACCGGTAACGGCGGTTACTTACTGCGTACGGCGCGCGGGCCCGAGAGCCACGCCGAAGCCTGCGGAAGGACCCCGATGACCGCCACACCCGAACAGCAGGGAACGCCCCCTTCCCCCACGACCATCTCCCGCGACATCCGGCTCGCCAGGACCCTGGCGCGTGCCCGTCCGGTCGGCACTGCGGCGGGCTGGCGCGGTGGAACAGCTGTTGCGATACGCGGTGTCGCGGACCTGAGACGGCTCCGCGCCGGCGCCGCTCTCCACCCTCCGGCGCGGAGCGTTGCCGCCCCGGCGACCCTTTTTCGCCGGGGCGGCGCCGGAGGGGCCCGCCCGCTGCGGATCCGGTGGCCCCCTTCCCGCCCCTTCCCCCGAGGGGGCGGCATCCATCACCCATAGGGCGCGGGCATCCGGTCCGCGCCCTACGAGAGGAGGAATCCATGGAGCAGTCCAAGTCCGAACAAGCCCTGCAGGGGCCCGTCGTGGTGGACGCGCCGGGCGGCGTCATCTCGATCGTTGCGCTGTCGGGCGTGGTGCGCATCGAGGACGTGGAGGACGAGGGTCCCTGACCCTCCCATCGGCCCTGCGGTGCCGGAGACGAGGTCCCTCCGGCACCGCAGGCCCGTTTCGAAGGTGGTGCTGCACGGTGATCCACGTGTACGTCGGCCCGACCCTGGGCCGCGCGGAGCCGGTCCTGGCCACGCCCCGCATCCGGGTGTTGCAGCCGGTGCGCCACGGGGACCTGTTCGACCCGGCGATCGTCAGCGAAGACACGGTGGTGGTCATCGACGGGGCCTGGCACCAGGCCCCCGCCGTACGCCACAAGGAACTCGTGGGCCTGCTCGACCGGGGCGTCCGCGTGATCGGGGCCGCGTCCGTGGGGGCGCTGCGCGCGGCCGAGCTCCACCGGTTCGGGATGACCGGAGTGGGCCGCGTCTTCCGCGCCTACCGGCGAGGAGAGATCGACGGGGACGACGAGGTGGCGGTCGGCCAGGCACCGGACGGTGATCTGCGGGCGCTGACCTGGCCACTGGTGAACGTCCGTCAGGCCTTCAGGCTCGCCGTCGGTGAGAGGGTGGTGACGCGCGAGGCCGCAGCCGCGCTGTTGGAGGCTGCGCGGGCGGTCTACTACCCGCAGCGCACGGTCGCCGCGGTCCTGGCCGTCTGCCGCAGACGCGGCGCGCGAACGCTGGCGGCCTGGCTCGAAGAACACAAGGCCGCGGATCCGTTCTTCGCCGACGTCAAGCGCGACGACGCGCTCGAAGCCGTCCAGGTGGCGCTGGCCGGCCCGCTGCCGCTCTGGCGCTCGACGACGGGGGCGGGGGAGAGCGGCTACTTCCGGCGGTGGGGCAACGCATTCGCCACGCAGAACGTCGACGGCGTGCTCCTTCACACCGCTCAGCGCGTGGCCTACCAGCAGCTGTTCGATCCCGTCTTCCCACAGGTGTGGTCCGGCTTCTTGGACCACCTCTCCCGCCACCCCGGTGACGGGACGCGGGGGATGCCACTGGCGGAGCGGATCCGGAGCGTGGCACCTGAGGGCGCCCCGCCCGCGCATGTCCTCTTCCGCCCTCAGCCGGACCTGCGTGACAGCGGGACGGTGGCGCGCCTGCTGGAGCGGGAGACGGCCGCCGACCGGGCAGCCATCACCCGGTATACGGCGTGCAACGACACCGCCCGCCGTGCCCAAGCCGGGTTCTGTCCGCAGGCCGTGGACGAGGACACGACGCGCCGGGTGCTGCTGCGCCTGTGGGACATAGCGCCCGCCCGTCTGGAGGAGGCGGCGGCCTCTCGGGGATTCCGGAGCAGCGCGCATGCGACCGAGGAGCTGAAGGTCTTCATGGCCGGGCTCGTCCACGACCAGGAGCAGACAAGGAAGCTGACCGATGCCCGATGACGTGCTGACGCTGGACGGGACGGTACGGGCGCGAAGCCCGGAGGAGACGTGGGCGGTCTTAAAGCCCCTGCTGCGACGCTACGGGATCACCCGCGTCGCCCGGCTGACCGGCCTCGACCATCTGGGTCTGCCGGTGTGGACGGCGATCCGCCCCGCCGCCAAAACCCTGGTCGCCACCCAGGGCAAGGGCGCCACCGACCTGCTGGCGAAGACCTCCGCCGTGATGGAAGCCATCGAGCTATGGCACGTCGAGCAGCCCCGGACAGTCGAGTTGCGGGCGGCCGCCGCCGACATCGACCTGCCCTACCCGCTGGCGGCCCTGCCGGTGAAGGTGAGCGGCGAGGCCCTGACTGGCGCGGAGAAGGTGCAGCTGGAGTGGATGTACGGCACCGGACTGATCAGCGGGCGCCAGGTGCCGGTGCCCCTGGGTTTGGTGCGCCGCCACGGGTGCCGGCCGCTGTGGGAGCCGGACCTGTTCCGCGCCACCAGCACCGGCCTGGCCTGCGGCACCACCCGCCCCGAAGCACTGCTGCACGCCCTGTACGAAGTCGTCGAGCGCGACGCCCTGTTCGCCGATGAGATCAAAGGCGGCACCCACCGTCAGCTGATCGACCCCGCTTCGGTCGACGATCCGTACTGTCGCACGCTCCTCGACCGACTCCGGCAAGCAGGCGTGGCGGTCGAAATCGCGGCCGTGGACAACGCTTACGCCGTCCCGGTGTGCCTGGCGTTCGTGTGGTGCGAGGACTACCCGGCGGCTGTCTTCGCCGGGAGCGGATGCCACGGGACTCCGCACATCGCGCTCTCCCGTGCCATCACCGAGGCCGTGCAGTCCCGCCTCACCTCCATCGCCGGGACCCGCGACGACCTGCCCTCCCACCACGACGCCACCACCGGCCCGCCCCGCTTCACCTCCTCCCCAGGGCCGCACATGCCGTGGCCAGCGTGGGCGGCCGACGCCGCGCCTCTGCGGTTCGCCGCCTCCTTCCCCAAGCAGAGCGCCCGCGTCGCCCGCCGCATCCACCAGGTCACCGGGCACGAACCCATCCGCCTGATCTTGTCCGCTGCCGACGACCGGGTAGCCGCCGTCAAGGTCATCTGTCCCGGCGCACGCTCCAGAATCCGCAAGGCGGTGCCCCGGTGAACAGCACCACCGAGCACCACCTCCGGGCGGGCTTCGACGCTTTCCACCGCGCACGGTCCCGCACCTGCCTGGTGGCCGCGCTGTACGCCGAGGCCATGGGAGACGCCTACGCCACCGAAGTCGCCGCGGACAGCTCGTGCGACTGGCGGCTGCTCGCCACGCTCGTGGGCCGCCTGCGTCTGGGGCCCGGCCAACTCCTCGTGGACATGGGGTGCGGGAGCGGCGGGGTAGGCCTGTGGCTCGCTCGCGCCCTGGCCGTGCGGTTGATCGGCATCGACCTCTCCCCGGTCGCCATCCAGCTCGCCACCACCCGCAGATGCACCTTCGTCCCCCCGGGCCAGGCGGCCTTCGCCGTGGGAACGCTGGAGGCGTCCGGCTTGCCCGACGCCCAGGCGGACGGGGTGATCTGCGTGGACGCCCTCAGCTGCGCCGCGGACCGCGCGGCGGCTCTGCGGGAGATGCACCGGATCCTCAAGCCCGGCGGCCGCGCCGTCCTCACCCGCGCCGTACGCCGCGACACCACCACCGTCACCGAGCAGGAGCAGGCCGCGGGCTTCACCGTCGAGTACGTGGACGAGAGGCCCGGCGAGCCTGCCATGTGGGCCCGCCTGTACCGGCTGTGGATCGCGCACGCAGACGAGCTGCGCCGCGAGCTGGGCGACACGCAAGCCCAGAACATGCTCGGCGAGGCGCACCGCATGCTTGACCGCCTCGCAGGCCGCCGGGCTCTGACGCTGACCCTGCGCCGCCCGCAGCCTCAGGGACCCGCGGGTCTATAGGCTCCGTACGTCACCGACGAGAGGAAGACGAAGACGATGAAGGCGGCGGTCCTTTCAGCCGGTTCGTGGGGCACAACGGTCGCGGCCGTACTCGCCGACGCCAGCACCGACGTCACCGTCCATGCCCGCCGCAGCGAGATCGCCGACGCGATCAACACCCGCCACGTGAACCCCGACTACCTGCCCGACATCGACCTGCCCGCCTCGCTGCGCGCGACCACGGACCCCGCCCAGGCGCTCGCCGGAGCCGACATCGCGGTGGTGTCGATTCCCGCGCAGACCCTTCGCGCCAACCTCGCCGCATGGGCGCCCCTGATCGGCCCGTCCACCATCGTGGTCAGCCTGATGAAGGGCATCGAGACCGACAGCGGCCTGCGCATGTCGCAGGTGATCCGCCAGGTGGCAGGCCTACCCGCCGAACGCGTCGCGGTGCTCTCCGGACCGAACCTGGCCCGGGAGGTCGCCGCCCGTCGGCCTGCCGCCTCCGTCATCGCCTGCCCCGACCACATGGTGGCCGAGCGGCTACAAGGCGCGTTCCTCACCTCGTACTTCCGCCCGTACACCAACACGGACATCGTGGGCTGCGAGCTCGGCGGCGCGGTCAAGAACGTCATTGCCCTGGCCGTCGGCCTGGCAGGTGGGCTGGGCCTCGGCGACAACGCGACCGCCGTGCTGATGACCCGGGGACTTGCGGAGACCGCCCGGCTCGGCGCGGTACTCGGCGCCGACCCGATCTCGTTCTCCGGACTGGCTGGGGTGGGCGACCTGATCGCGACCTGCTCTTCGCCGCTCTCCCGCAACCGGACCTTCGGTCGGTATCTGGGCGAAGGCCTGAGTCTCGCACAGGCAACCGCGGCCACCACCCAGACCGCCGAGGGCGTCAAGTCGTCCACAGCGCTTCTCTCCTTGGCCCAAAGGCACGGCGTGGAGATGCCCATCACTGAGGTCGTCGTTGGCGTCATCAACGGGCAGCTCACCGCCGCGCAAGCCGCTGAGTTGCTGATGTCCCGCACCCCGAAACCCGAGCGCTACGGGCTCTGACGGCTCGAAAGCCAACGGCTCCGGCCTGCGCAAGCGCGGCATCGGTTTCACCTCGCTCCACGAGGCACTCGACACCACCACCCCCGGCGGCCGACTCGTCTTCCACGTCTTCGTCGCCCTCGCCGAGTTCATCCGCGAACTCATCGTTCAGGGCACCAACGAGGGCGACGAATCACGCTCGCCGAGGCCATGGGCTCACCAGGACTCCCCGGGGCCGCGCAACCTGCCGAGTAGCCCATCGCCGCAGGTCAGCCATATCCGCACCCGCTGAAGTCACTCGCGGACCCGAGCGTTCACCGCGGGATGCGCGGCACCGCTGTCCGCGCCCAGGCCCGCGAGCAGGCGCAGCCCGTCCTCGGCGGGGCTGGCGGGGGCCGCGGACAGCACCACCAGCTCCATGCCGGATTCCTCCGGTAGCGCGAAGTTCTCCTGGTGCAGTTCGAGGAGGCCGACCAGCGGGTGCCGGTACGCCTTGCGTCCATGGGTGCGGGCGCGCACGTCCGCGCGGGCCCACAGGCGGCGGAAGCGCTCGCTGCCCATCGCCAGTTCGCCGATGAGCGAGGCCAGGCGGGGGTCGTCGGGGTATTGGCCGGCGGCCAGGCGCAGGTGCCCGACCACGTCGAGGGTGCATGTCTCCCAGTCCGCGTAGAGGCCGCGCTCGGCCTCCTCAAGGAAGAGGTGCCGGGCGGTGTTCAGGCCCGGCATCGGCCGGCCGAAGAGGAGCCCGGCGAGGCGGTTCCCGGCGAGCACGTCCAGGCGGTGGTCCATGATCAGCGCGGGTGCGCCGGCGACCAGGTCGAGGACGCGCAGCACCTCCGGCCGGACCCGCCCGCCCGGCGCCTTCGCGCGGCGGCGGCGCTGCCGGGCGAGCCGGTAGAGGTGCCCGCGTTCGGTCTCGTCGAGGCCGAGGACGCCGGCGAGCGCGTCGAGGACCTGCTCGGAGGGCTGGGTCGCGCGGCCCTGCTCCAGGCGTACGTAGTAGTCGACGCTGACTCCGGACAGGTGCGCGACCTCTTCTCGGCGCAGCCCTTCGACTCGGCGGCGGCTGTCGGTGGGTATGCCGACGGCCGCCGGGTCGACCCGGGAACGCCGGGTCCGCAGGAAACCCGCAAGATCGTCCATGCCCCCCAGTATGGCCGCGCCGCTGCCTGTGAAGGGTGGCCCTGCCAATACCAGGAAGTCCCGTCCGATGGAAGCGGCGCCCCTGAACGCCGGGCGCCGCAGCGCCCAGGATCGAAAGCAGTCGAAGGCAATCGAAGGCATCCGATCCCAAGGAGTTCCCATGAAGACGCTGATCGTCCACGCCCACCCGGAGCCGAAGTCGCTCAACAGCTCGCTGAAGGACCTCGCGGTGTCCACATTGGAGGCCGCCGGGCACGAGGTACGGGTGAGTGATCTGTACGCGATGAACTGGAAGGCGGCCGTGGACGCCGCGGACTACGGCCCCGACGCATCGAGTCCGCTGCGGGTCGCCCGGGACTCGGGCCGCGCCTTCGAGGCCGGGACACTCACCCCGGACGTCCTCGCCGAGCAGGAGAAGCTGCTGTGGGCCGACACGATCATCTTCCAGTTCCCGCTGTGGTGGTACTCGATGCCCGCGATCCTCAAGGGCTGGGTGGACCGGGTGTTCACCTACCGCTTCGCGTACGGCGTCGGCGAGCACAGCGCCACCAAGTACGGCGAGCGCTTCGGCGAGGGCACCCTCGCGGGCAAGAGGGCGCTGCTGTCGGTGACCGTCGGCGGCCCGGAGTCGCACTACGCCGCCCGCGGGATCAACGGCCCCATCGAGGACCTGCTGTTCCCGATCCACCACGGCATCCTCTACTACCCCGGCATCGATGTGCTGCCGCCGTTCGTGCTGCACGGCAGCGACCGGATGACCAACGAGGAGTACCCGGACGTCGCCAAGGCCTGGGAGCAGCGCCTGCTCACCCTGGAGTCGACCGAGCCGATCGCGTTCCGGCGGCAGAACTTCGGCGACTACGAGATCCCCTCGCTGCACCTGAAAGAGGGACTGGAGCCCGCGGGCCGCACGGGTTTCGGGCTGCACGTACGCGGCTGACCGCCGTGGCGGACTCCGCGGAGCGGATGTTCGGCACGGTCAGGGGGACAGCTCGGCCCCCTGGACCACGTCGAGTGCGGCCTCGCTGAAAGCGCGGATACGGGCGGTGGCGCCGTCAGCGAGCCATACCAGGCCCCATTCCACTGGTGCGGCATCCGCGAAGGGCACATAGACGATGTCGGGGCGGGCGAAGTAGCGCCTCGCGTGGGCGCTGACGGCGAAGACGCCCTCCCCCGCGCCGACTTGCGTCAGCATTTCGTTGAACGTCGTGGCCGACGGGCCGAGTCCGACGGGCCTTGTGGAGGGTGTCCGGCGCGGTGAGCGATCGTCGCGCAGGGACTGCGGCAGCGTCTCGGGCATCTGCAGCACGGTCACGCGAGCCAGCTCCTCGACGGAGACGGTCGTGCGGCGGGCGAACGGATGCCCCATCGGTACGGCGAGCATGCGTGCCTCCCGTACCAGGACCGGCCCCATGGCGATTCCCTCCTCGCGCATCGGATGACAGGTCAGCGCGATGTCCGCCTCGCCACTGTGCAGCCACGGCAGGACGTCCGGCAGGTGCACCTCACGGATCTGGACCTCGCAGTCGGGGTGCCGGCCACGGAACACCTGCGTGGCGCCGACCAGCAGCTGGCCCGCCGCCGGTCCGTTGAAGGCGACCCGCAGCAGCCCGGTCAGACCGCGCCCGGCGTCGACGGCCCGCGCGAACGCGTCGGTGATCAGGCCCCAGGCGGGCCGCACCTCCTCGTACAACTGTCGCCCCACCGCGGACAGTTCCACCCGGCGACTGGTGCGGTGGAACAGCGGCACGCCGATGCGGCGCTCCAGCTTGGCGATGGTCTGGCTGACCCGGGCCGTGGACAGGTGCAGCCGCTCGGCGGTGCGACCGAAGTGCAGTTCCTCGGCGAGTGTCAGGAACGCCTCCAGCTCGTGTCGCTCCAGCATCGCCGCGCCCTTCCCTCGTCATCCCTCGTCATCCCTCGTCATCCCTCGTCAACTGGGGCTTAACGATCGTTGCGCAGGTGCGCATTGATGCCCCCTCCGGCCCGCAGCAGGATCAAAGGCGTTGGAACACCGCCCGACCCGCACAGGAGAACATCATGTACGTCACCCACGACCGCGCCCTCACCACCCCGGCCCACGACGACGCCGCAGTGGTCGCGGAGCTCCGGGACCGTACGGAGATCACCGACGCGCTCTACCGCTTCGGTCTCGGCCAGGACCTCAAGGACAAGGAGCTCTTCGCCTCGGCCTTCGCCGCCGACGCCGAGCTGGACTTCCGTCCGGCCGCCGCCAGGTGGGGTGCCGAGCCGCCGCTGATGTCGGGGCGCGACACGATCGTCACCACCATCCTGGCCATGTTCACCGGCCGGGTGGACACCACCCACCAGATCACCAACGTGCGGATCACCGTCGACGGTGACACCGCCCGGCTCACCGCCCTGGTGGAAGCCCAGCACCTGCTCACCGCCGACCCCACCACGCACGCACTGCTGAAGAACCCGTACGACGTCGACCTGGTCCGCGACGGGGAGCGCTGGGTCATCCGCCGGCTCCGCATCGACAACACCTGGTTCACCGGCGAACCCACCGCGATCTTCGGCTGACACCCCGTCGTCGGCCGCCCCTGCGCCCTGCCTGCGTCTCTGTTCGAGGGCGATTACCTCGTTTTCGAACATGCGGAAATCTATCTTCGCCGGAGTAGACATTCGTCGGTGGTGTGGTTATGGTTTCTCTCGTAGCCCAGAGAGACAAGCAGGGCCCGGCAGAGACGAACTGCCGGGGAGCAGTACTTGTAGGTGTAGTTGGCAGGACGGTGCGGTGGTGGAGTCGCGAAGCCAGGTTGTCGCAGGACGGCGACGGGGCTGACGACCGGACCGGGTGGCCCGCAGTGATCAGGGGCCGCCGTGAGCAGTACGGCAGTTGACGCAGTGGCAGTACCAGTTAGTGCAGTACGCGGTATCAGCAGTGCAAGCAGTTCGCAGTACCCCGTTTGGTAAGTGATTGGTTCAGAGGGAAGAACGGAGGAGCCGAGCGCCATCAGGATCGCCCGGGCGGAAGCCTTGAGCCCGGGTACCGCAGGACATCGATAGTGAGGTGGTCTCCGGTCAAGCAACCGCGATCCCCGCAGCCCCGGCAGCATGTCGGCCGGCTCTGCGGACACAGAAGGCCGGTGCGGCACTAGGGCCGGCAGATGGTGTAGTAGTTCCTTCGGGGCCCTGGTGCCAAATGGCACCAGGGCCCCTCAACGCGTTCCACGGACACCACAGACACCACAGGAACCCCAGAGAGGTGCAGATGACAGCAGACGACTCCTACGGCCGTCTCGACGACGACGACTACCCCGCCTACACCATGGGCCGGGCCGCCGAAATACTCGGCACCACCCAGGGCTTCCTCCGCGCCATCGGAGACGCCCGCCTCATCACCCCACTGCGCTCCGAAGGCGGACACCGCCGCTACTCCCGCTACCAACTGCGCATCGCCGCCCGCGCCCGCGAACTCGTCGACCAGGGCACCCCCATCGAAGCCGCCTGCCGCATCATCATCCTCGAAGACCAACTCCAAGAAGCCCAACGCATCAACGCCGAACACCGCCGCACCACCCAGACGACCAACCCCACCAACGCGGCCTGAAACGGCTGGGGCCCGCAACTCCGAGATCGCCGCTTTCTCGGAACCCGCTGGTCAGCGGTGGTCGCGGGTGGTACCGCCGAACAGCATGTCGCCCACGCACCCGGGGTCTCCGCTGGTGAAGCAGTCGTGGAAGGACTCGCTCAGTTCGTCGAGGTTCGTCGTGCCGTAGCGCTGGAGGGTTGGCCACTGCTTGTGTTCAGCGTTGGCGTGCTCGACGCAGATGCGCTCCGAGGACTGCTGATGGCGGGCCGAGTCCCAGGCTGTGATGTCTTCGGGTGGGGCGCCCTTCTTCGTTTTGAGCGGCGGGGCTTGGACCTGGTCGGGGAACTGCTTGGCAAGTCCGCGCTAGCCCGCGTCGACCTTGGCCCTGACCTGGGGATACTGCTCGAACAGGTCGCAGATTCCCTCGGCCTTCACTGCTGTCTGGTCGCGCATTCGGCCGGCCGGAAGGCCCCGGCCCACAAGGCCGTTGGCCTGCGGCCGTCCACCACCACACCACACGAAGCCACTCACCCACCCCCTGGCGTCACTGGTCCTCCTGACCCTGGCGAAAGGACTGCTGGATGCGGTCGCGCTTGCCGTAGCAGATCGCCCTTGACAGTCAGAGTGATTAGCCGCCATATTACTTGCATGACGAGGGCAGACATCGATGGCGAGGCCCCCACGCTGGACCAGGCCCGACGACAGGTCGAGCACTACGGCCTGGAGGTCGATCCGCAGGCGGTGCTGGTCGCGGTACGGCTGATCTCGGCGGGCGCGAGGGTCGGCCGGGCGGCCGAGGCGCACTTCGCCAAGTTCGGCCTGTCGACGGGGCGCTACCGCCTGCTCGCCGACCTCGAAGACCACGGCGGGGAGAAATCCCCCTCGCGCCTCGCGCTCGACCTCGATGTCTCCAGGGCCACGGTCACCGGCCTGCTGGACGGCCTTGAGCGCGAGGGCCTGATCGCCCGCCGCCCGTCCACGGAGGACGGCCGGGGCACGGTGGCCGTCCTGACCGCGCGCGGCGCGCAGCGCCTGCGTGACATGGCGTCCGAGCATTTCGGGCGGCTGGAGGCGATGGTGGGCGGGCTTTCCGTCGAGGAGCGTGCGGTGTTCCTGGATCTGCTCGCCCGTGTGGTGCGCGGCAGCGCGGCCCTGGCCGCCGACTGACTCTTACTCTCGGCCGGTTTGGCCCCGCCCACCGGGCAGGGCCCTTTCTACGAGGCAATAGTTAGCTGCCTAATTATATTGGCGGAGTAGGCCTGCCGCTCCCCACCCCAACTCTTCGCTTCCCTCACACGAACGAGAAAGAGGCCAAGCATGCCCGCAACGAAGGACAGAACCAGCCGAAACCGGGCAGCCTCCCGGCCGTTCACCTTGTGGCGCGAGGTGCTGACCGCCTATGCCGCCCCCGCGCTGATGGCCGGTACCGCCGGAGTCGTCACCGGGCAGCAGGACCTGGCCGTGGCCGCCTGCACCTCCATCGCCGGCACCTCCGCCGTGGTGGCGTTCCTGGCCGGCACCTGGCTGCGGCACGGAGGGCAGCCCCGACGGTGGACCACCACCACGCCGCGCGTCGCCCTGACCGCCGCACTCGTCATCATCGCCGCCGGCGCGGCGGCCCTGCTGGGATGGTTCACCGCCCAATGGCTACCCGCCCACACCCCGGTCCCCGCCACCCCGTGGCTGGAGCGCCTGCGCATCGACCTGCCCGTCTCCGCAGCCCTCGCCACCGCCATCGTCACCCTGCGCTGGCGCAGCACCGCCACAGCATCCCCGGTATAGCCCACCCCTGCATCGGGCCCGCCCACCCCACGTGCCCAAGCCCAACCGAGCCCAAGCCCGACCGAGCCCACCCCGGCAGCACCCGCCGCCGGGAAGTCACCAAGGAATGAGCACACGATGATCGTTGTCATGGGAGCGACCGGTGCAACCGGAAATGCCCTGCTCCACAGCCTCCTGACACTCGGCACACCCGTCCGCGCACTGACCCGCACCCCGCACAGGCCGATCCCCGGCATAACCGGCGCACACCAACCGCCCGTCGAGATCCAGTACGCCGACGCCACCGACCCCCACTCCCTGCGCACCGCCTTCAAGGGCGCCAGCCAGCTCTTCCTCGCCATGGCCAACAGCCCCGCACAGGTCGAACTCGAAACCCGCGTCATCAACATCGCCGCCCACACCGGCATCGGACACATCGTCAAGATCTCCGCACCCGCCGCCGAACCCGACTCCCCGGTCGCCATCTCCCGCGGACACCACGCCGTCGAGGAACACCTGCGCGCCAGCGGCCTCCCCCACACCATCTTGCGCCCCTACGCGTTCACGCAAAACCTCCTACGCCTGGCCCCCACCGTCGCCCAGGGCGTCATCCTCGGCACGATGGGCGACGCACCCTGCAACTACATCGACTGCCGCGACATCGGCGACGTCGCCGCCGCCGCCCTCACCAGACCCGACATCGTCGGCGGCACCTACTCCCTGACCGGACCCGAAGCCGTCTCCCACCCCGAACTCGCGTCACGACTGACCACCCTGACGGGCAATCAGGTCCGCTACGTCAACCTCGCCCCGGACGAACTGCGCGACAACCTCATCCACAGCGCCCACATGCCCACCTGGCTCGCCGACCACGTGACGGAGATCCAGCAACTCGCCGTTACCAGACCCGAAACCCCCACCACCACTGTCACCGACATCCTCGGCCGCCCGCCCCGTACCGTCGACGCCTTCCTGCACGAACACCGCGCCCACTTCCGCCGATAGGACGCCGCCTGAATGCAGGTGCTTCAGCAGCCCGGACCGTGGGCAGGTTGGACCTCCACGGAGTCGGGTTCGAAACCGGCACCAGGATGCCGGTGACTCCGTTCCCGTCGGGTCCGGCGCGGGATGAGCGGCGGCTGTCGGTGTCAGGTCATGTGTGGTCCGCCGGGTTCTTCAGGACCTCGATCACGCTCGCGTAGCTGTCGGAGCCGTGGCCCGCAGCCCTGGTCCGTTCCATGGCGGACTTCAGGAGTTCGGGCAGGGCGTTGTCGATGCCGCGGGCCGCCGCGGCGTGGATGAGATGGTCGATGGCCGCGATCTGCACGTCGACGGTGGCGTCGTCGCCCGGGTAGCGTCCGGCGTCCACCTGGGGCGCGTAGGTCGTCAGGAAGCCGGCCACGGCGGTCAGCCAGCGGGTCGCGACCGGGGTGAAGGCCGTGGCCGGTGTCCTCTCCGTGCCGACCAGCGCGGTGCCGTGCAGCCAGCCGGTCATGGTGGACCACATCAGGCCGAGCAGGGCGGCGTCGTAGAGGGAGGCCAGGCCCGGGTCGGTGCCCAGGTGCAGAGGATCCCCCAGGGACGCCAGGGTCGGACGGTGGGCTTCGAAGACGGCGTGCGAACCGCTGTAGAGGAACATCATCTCGGGGCTGCCGACCCCCGGCGGGGTGGTCATGATCGCGCCGTCGAGGTAGTCGGCGGCGTGTGACCGGGCCCATGCGGCGGCCTCGTTGGCCTGCTCCGGGGAACCGGAGGTGAGGTTGACCAGGACCTTGCCCGCGAGGGAGCCGGCGACGGGGTCGAGGACGGTGTGCAGCACCTCGTAGTCCAGTACGCAGACGATGGTCAGCGGGCTCGCCGCGATCGCCTCCTCGGGTGTCGCGGCCAGGTGGGCGCCCCGGTCGACCAGCGACCGGGCCCTGTGCGCCGAGCGGTTCCACACGGTGGTGCGGTGGCCCCGCTCCAGCAGTACGGCGGCCAGCGCCGAACCCATGGAGCCCAAGCCGATGACGGTTACTGCCGGTTGGTCGGAATGCATGCCCCAACTCCCTTTACGTCCGCCTGCGGCGGTCGGTCACGTAAGACCAAGATCGCAGCGCGCGGCGGCCGGAAACAGTGACGCTGGTGACGGCAACCACCAAATTCCTGCCATACCCTTCAAGGTATGAATCCTGGTCCTGGTCCTGGTCCTGGTCCCGGTCCCGGTTCCGTCGCCGTGGTCGTGGCCGAGGACATCGGAGTCCCCTCATGGGATCTGTACGAGTTGAGCATCCCCTGCACCGTCTTCGGGAAGCCGCAGCCGGACCTGGCCGACCCCTGGTACGACCTGCGACTGTGCAGTACGGGCGAGCCTCAGCAGGACGGCTCCGCGACCGGGTCCGGGCTGTCACTGCGGACCCGCTACGGGCTCGCTGACCTGGTCGGCACCGACACGGTCATCGTGCCCTCGGTGCCCGATGCCTGCGTAGACGAGGGCATGCCGCTGCCACCGGCGCTGATCACGGCCCTGCGCGATGCCTACGACGCGGGCGCCCGCATGGTCTCCCTGTGCACCGGCGCCTTCGCACTCGCCGAGGCGGGGCTGCTCGACGGACGCCGCGCCACCGCCCACTGGATGCACACCGCTCAACTGGCCGAGCGCTACCCGAAGGTACAAGTCGACGACTCGGTGCTGTACGTGGACGACGGCGACGTACTCACCAGCGCCGGGCTGACCGCCGGACTCGACCTCTGCCTCCATCTGGTGCGCCGTGACCTGGGCGCACACGTCGCCAACCAGCTGGCCCGCCGGATGGTGGTGCCCGCCCACCGGCCCGGCGGCCAGGCGCAGTTCATCGACCTGTCCGTACCCACCACCGACGACGCGAGCCTGGGGCCCGTCCTGGACTGGGCCCGTACCCACCTGGACCAACCCCTCACAGTCGAGGATCTGGCCCGGCGCGCGGCGATGAGCCCGCGGACCCTGCACCGGCGACTCCAGGCGGCCACCGGGACGACTCCACTCCAGTGGCTCCTCAACCAGCGTCTGGGACGGGCCCAGAGCCTGCTGGAATCAACAGACTTGCCCATCGAGAAGATCGGGGAGCTGAGCGGCCTCGGCACGGCGAACAACCTCCGCCACCACTTCCTCAAACAGATCGGCGTGTCCCCGGGCACCTACCGCCGAGCCTTCCCCCGGACGACGCCCGAGCCGTTCCCCTCCCCGCTGGAGAGCCGGGCCCAGGACAGAGACGACCGACGGCAGACCGACGGCGGACCGACCGCGGCGCATCCGATACCCCGGTGACACCAAGGGCAACAGGGCCAGAGGATTGATGCCGGGGGGGGGCGCCGTCCGCGGCTCTCCGCGCGATCCGGCGCCGGCCATGCTGGTGATCACTACGAAGTGGCTCAAGTGACCGCTCACTCGGCGATAGGCTCGCGGCGAAAACGGCCTACAGGGCCGGTACTCATCCAGCGGGGGCTGCCATGACTTCGCCGTCCGAGGACGGGTTACCCGATCACGATCACACCACCCCGGCAACCGGCCCCGGCCGCAAGCACGGACTCCTTCGCGAAGCCTTGGAGTTCCTCACCGAGTTGCTCGGGGACTTTCTCGCCGAAATCGTCATGCAGGCGGTGAGTTGCGCGCTGCTCGTAGGGGTGCTCATCGGGTTGTTTTGGGGATGGGGCCGAAGTCCCGCTCTCACGCTGGGCACCGTGGTCGTCCTGCTGACCGGCGCGGTCGTCACCGTCGCCGCCGTCAAAGCCCGAAGCCACCCGGACCGTCGATCGCCATGGCTGCTGGGGGCAGCGGTGCTGACCATCGTCGGCGCTGTGGCCGTGTGGTTCGTCTTTTACGGCAGCAACTGCGGGTGCGTATAGGCGGGCGCGGTTTCGAGTGCTTGTCTATCCATCAGCGATCGATCTGTCCACACCCAACTGTGCTACCTCGCCAGGCATCTGACCGCTCGCAGCCGAGTGACCGGCACCCGGTGGCGCCGTGTCACGCCGGGCCGTCAGGGTGGCCGGACCCGCAGCACACCAGGGCTCCGCGGGCAGTCCTCGTTCGGCGGAGCCGGCTCATGGAACCGCGTCGGCGACACAACCGGCTCCTCACCGACCCGGCCTGCACTCCGAGCCCCGCCGCAGTGACCCTCGTGCAACCCCGGCTGAGGGCACCATCCAACCTTGAGTGCGCATCCCTTGAAAGGACGATCAGCCCGGTCCCCGGGCATCCGCGGCAGACCGTACCGTAGGCCTGGCCCGCCCCAGCACGGGCGGACCGGCCTTCACGGTCAGAACAGGTACTTGTACATCTGCCAGCCGCCGCCGATCCTCATGCGGCCGCCGAAGTTGCCGTGGCCGTCACCGGCGTACGACCAGAGCACGCCGTCCGTGCCGAGGGCGAGCAGGTCCGGCTTGCCGTCGTTGTTCAGGTCGCCCGCGCCGACAAGGGCGTTGTAGACCTGCCAGCCACCGCCGACCTTGATCCGGTTGCCGAGTGTCCCCTTGCCGGTGCCCGGGTAGAGCCACAGCACGCCGGAGGCGTCACGGGCCAGCAGGTCGGCCTTGCCGTCGCCGGTGAGGTCGCCCACGCCGACCAGGACATACCCCTTCCAGCCCGTGCCGATCCGTAGGCGGGCGCTGAAGTTGCCTCTGCCGTCGTCCGCGTACAAGTAGAGTTCGCCAGTCGCCGCCTGACGGGCAATCACGTCCGGGCGGCCGTCGCCGGTGAGGTCGCCCGGCGATGTGAGCGAGTCGAAGATGTGCCAGCCGCCGCCGACCTTCGTGTACGGCGCCGAGGGCGTCAGCGCCGCACCGCAGGCCGGCTTGTACCTGCGCAGTTCACCACTGCTCAGGCGGATCAGGACGTCGTTGCAGCCGTCGCCGTCCGCGTCCCCGAAGGGGACCGCGGCCGTCACGGTGCTCGCCCCCGTCCAGCCGGAGCCCGACACCTTCGCGTCCACACCGCCGCGGCCGGTACCGCCTCGGAAGTCGGCGGTTCCGGCAGGGGTGAAGCCAAGCAGGTCGCCGACGCCGTCGGGGCCGCCCGGGCCGATGTGGTCGCGGGCGACCGGGAGTCCACCGGTGAGCACGAGCGTGCCGCTGCGGCTCAGGGCCGTGCCGAGTCCGTCGGCGGGGCGAGCGGTCAGGGTCCAGGTGTAGGAGCCGTTGGCGAGGGCCCGTCCAGCAGCGTCCTTGCCGTCCCAGGCCGCCTTGACGATGCCGCGCGCCTCACCGCCTCCGAACGTGCGAACGACCGCGCCGGTGGATGTGCTCTTCAGCGTCAACTGCCAGGAGGCGGCGGGCTTCGACAGCCACCAGCGGGCCGTCCACCCGTCGGCCCCGTTCCGCGCCGCGGCCGGAGCGTCCGTGTCGATGGCGGCGAGGTCGGAGGTCCGTACGCCCGAGGGGACGAGGTGGAGGTCGCCGTCCTGGTCGGTGTAGGCGAGCGGGCCGCCGAAGCGGTCCACGGTCCAGCCCATGCCCGCGTCCCGCAGCGCGGGGCGTCCGAGCGTGCGGGTGCCAGTGGTACCGCGCAGGTCGGTGGCGGCGAGGACGCCGTCCTTCTCCCAGGCCAGGTAGCCGTCGCCCAGCAGGGCTTCACGATGCTCGGGCAGCCGTACCGCCCGCTTGGCGGCGAGGTCGTACCCGCCCGCGGCCACGGGACCCGAATCCGTCTGGCCGCATGCCCAGTAGAGGAAGCCCGTGTTGGCGAGCAGTTCCGTGATGTCGCAGTTCGCGGCGCGGAACCGGGGGGTGGCCGCGCCGGTACGGACGTCGACGGAGAGGACGGCACCGGGGCCGCCGTCCTCGTCCTCCAGCCACAGGGTGGATCCGGTCAAGGCGTACGCGGGCACGGATCGATGGCCGGCGCTGGTGTAGACGGGCTTGCCGGTGTCCAGGTCGATCACCTGGATATGCGTCATGTATCCGTCGTCGGCCGATCCGGCGACGGGCACCGCGTCGTAGCGTCCGGAGGCATGGGACTTGTGGGCCTGGTACATCTCCCGCGCGACGGGCACCTCGGCGGCGGGCAGCGACGCGCCGTCGGCCAGTACGCGCAGGCTGTTGCGCTCGGACGAGCGGTACACCAGCCTGCCGTCGCCCGTGGCCTGGAACGTCTTGCACCAGGCCGCGCCGCAATTGGCGTCAGGGAACTCGTAGCCGTCGGTGCCCCGGTCCAGGCGCGGCCCCGGCGTGAGCAGGCCGGAGACGGAGATGTCGGTGCGGCGGAGCCTGGAGAGGTTCCACGGCAGCTGATCCAGCGTGTCCAGCCGCCCCTGGGCCATTGTCAGGCCGCGGATCGCGGTCCGGACCCGGGGGGCGTCCGCGATCTTGTCGGCCGTGAAGGCGCCGTCGGCGGCCGGCCGCACCGCGTACACGGACCGCTCCGGTCCTTCACGGCCTTCTGTGGCCCGTGCGACCAGCAGCGTTCCGTCGGGCTGGAAGACCGGGCTTCCGGACACGCCGTCGAACACCGGCCGCTCAGGCCCGCCACCGAGGGGGATCGCGACGATACGGCGCTTGGCGGCGGTGCCCGAAGAGATGTCCGCAGAGGTGGTGCGGGTGATCAGGAGATCGTTGCCCAGCACGCCGACCACAGCCGAAGACGCTTCGTAGGGGACGGTGAAGTCGTGGACAGGCGTGGAGAAGTCCGGGGTCTTCCACACCCGGACGCGCCCGCTCTGCCACCACTGGACATAGCGGCCCCCGCTGAAGGCGCTGCGTGCGGTCGGGCGTATGTCCGAGAGCCGGGCCTGGCCCGACCGGTCGATCCACGCCGCATGCAGCTGGTCACTGCCCTGCCCGTAGAAGACGAGCACGCCGTCCCCGCCGCTTTGGGAGTGTCCGTGGATCAGCTGTGCGTCCTCGGGAAGCCCCGCAACCACGCGGTCCGCGACACGGCCGTTCTCCCACGACAGCAGGTGGGCACGGTACGTCCGGTCCGCGAGGACCTCGCTGGTCACCACCACGTCGCCGAACAGGCCTTCCAGAGCCTGCCCATCGGGCAGCCGGAAGGTCCGCTCCGAGCCGTCCTTCATGTCGCGCAGAACCACGAAACGCTCGCCGGAGTCGACGAACCCGACCGTGTCGGTGCCCGTGGCGTAGGCCTCCACTCGCTTCCCCTTGGGCAGGGGAAGCCGTCGGGTGGAGCCGTCGGCGTACGAAGTCCAGTTGTACCCGTTGCCCGGCCTGCCCCACAGATAGCCGGTCTCCCCGGCATCCACCAGCATGTCCGCATCGGGATCCGCCCGCTGCTCGGCCGGGACGACGACCTCACCGGGCAGCTCCGCCGCCCCCGCGGGCGAACCGCTCAGCGGCATGATCCCGGCAGCGGTCGCCAGCACCGCGGCGATAGCGCTCCGTACGAGCATGTGACGTCTCAAGATGGTCCTCCGGAAGCCTTGCCAAGGCATGAGAGACCGCCGCATCACGTGTCGCCACACGATGCGGTCGTACGAAGTGAAAAGGCCCCCCGGCCGTGCCCCCCATGCGAGTGAAGTGACTTTAACAGGGGGCTCACCAACCCCGACCGACCCACCACGTCTTCCGGGGATGGACCGCTGACACGGCAAGGCAACCCCGGTACGCGAACGCGCCGCCGCCCTCGAACGTCAAGCTGAAACGCCGGTGCCGCCTCGCGGCTCGCGAGACGGCACCAAGTCGTCGGTCAGCTGGGGAGACGGGTCAGCACGCCCCGGAGATCTGCTTGGTGCCGACGTACAGGGCGCCGCGCGAGCTGATGTCGACGGTCGAGCCCCCTCCACCCGCGGAGTTCGACGACCACGCCGCGTAACCGCCCGGGGTGTAGACCACGAAGTTGCCGTCCTGCTGATACGTCGCGTGGTTGGCGCCCGACCCATAGGTGTTCGATGACCAGCACACCCGACGGCTCTGGGAGCCCTGGGTCGGGTCGCCGTCCCAGCGGTACTCGACAAGGTTGCCGTCCGACTGCATCATCAGCTCGTACCACGTGCTCGTGCCGGTGGTGCCCATGATCGAGTCCCCGACGTTGATGGTCTGGCCTCGGTACAAGGCACTTGTGGTGTTCGCCGAAGCGGTCCCGGCCACACCGACGATGGATGTCGCCGCTGCGACGCCCGCGATGAGCACTTTAGTAATCCTGCGCATGAGTGTCCCCCTGTAGATGAGTTAGATGAATCAGGTGTACGGGGCGACGCCCCGGGCCCCGACATGGCGCGGCCAGGACAGAGAGCGCACTGGTCACGGACAGGCGGTTGAGCCCCGCCCGCGACCGGCGCGGTCCCCTCGCGGAGCCGTCAGAGCGTGCCGAAGAGGTTGCACTTCGTCCAGTCCTCGGACTGCGAGGGAGGTACGTCGCAGTAACCGACGCGGTATTCCCCGTTCTCCTGCTGGTAGCCCTGGATGGTCAGCTCGCCCTTCCACCACCAACCAGGCAGCGCCGTCCAGTCGTTGGGGGAGGCGATCCAGCCGGTGCAGGCCTCTTGGTCGGCCTGGTTGCGGCCACAGATCCTGATCTGGTCCGACCAGCGGGTCGACACACTCACCTGCTGACCGCTGGTGCCGGCGGCGGCCGTTCCGGCGCCGGCCAGCAGGCCGGCAGCGGACAGGCCCACGCCCACGGCGGCCACAGTGATGCTCTTGAAGCGAAGCAAGGAAAACCCCCACAGGTCAGCGACTTACGGCCGCTCTTGATCTTCATGCCGGAGCCCGGGACGGCCTCCCGACGGGAGACACCCACATGCGATGCGCCCGACTCGGTCCCGGTCCAGACCCGATGAAGCAATCGTGACCGAGGGGCTTAACAAGGCGATAACACGACGCGAGGATCGCTTACCGAGGCGGCTGCCGCCGCGCAGGCGATTTACCGCACGGTCACGTTGAGGCCGTTGAGCCCCGGCCAGCCGGGGGGGATGGCTGGCCGGGGCGGGCCCGGGTCGATCGGGGGATACGGCCGGGGCCGTCCAGAAGTGGGTGCGGAAAGGGCGGTCGCCGCTCGGGGGACATTGTCCCCTTGCCGCCCCCACGTACAGGTAAACGGTCAATACACCCCGAATGTTCCCCACCGCCCCCGCCCGCGTACGGGTGAGGGCATGTGCAGACCGCTGAGCACAGGATCGACGTGAGGCCCCTTGTGCTCCTTCTACCTACTCCTTTAGTGGATCTCGATCCAGGGCGGAAGCGCAGCGCTGCCGGGATCCCCGTCCCCGCCACCCTCGCCGCCTCGCCCGTCGTCATCGCCGCTCCCCGGGCTTCGCCGGTCTTCCTGCGCGGCCCCGGGAGCGCTCGGCCCACCGTCCGGCTGCTTACCCGGCTCCTTCGGCCCGCCGGCAGGTTGTTCTGCCGGCTTCCTCGGCCCACCGGCAGGCTGCTCCACAGGCTTCTCCTGATCGGCGCTCACCGTCTCGTCGATCCACTGCCGGAATGAACTGGCGTCGGTGTACGAGAAGTTGGACGTACCGCAGTCACCGAGCCGGATCCTGCGGCTGGCGATTCCGGCGAGCGCCCATCCGTCGTTCGCTCGCACCAGCGCGGGGCCTCCGGAGTCGCCCTTGCAGACGGTGTCCTTCGGCGTGGCGTTCACACACATCTCGCGCGTGGGCTCGTAATTGCCGCCGTCACAGCCCTTATCCGCTGCCACGGCGGTGTCCAACTGCCTGAGCACCTCGGGAGTCGTCTTCTCGCACCCGCGTTCCTTGCCGCAGGTCCTGCCCCAGCCCAGGAGACGGACCGCTGCCCCGGCTTCAGGGCGCGTCGAGCCGATCACGGCGGGGGCTCGCGGGACGTCTTCGGACAGTTTCAGCAGGGCGATGTCCTTGCCGCTCCAGTCGGGCGCTTCGGTGTAGCGGACGATCCGTGCGACGCCCACCTCCTTGCCTCCGCTGTTCCACCGGTCGGAGCCGAACCTGACCTTCAGAAACCGTGCTTCGTTCGGGGTGGGCCCCGTGAAGGTGCAGTGATTGGCCGTGACCGCCCAACCCGGCCTGACGAGTACGACACCGCACAGATGCTTCGCCTCGTTGCCGCCGGCATCCTGCAGCGAGCCCATGAACGAGTAGCTCTGCTCCGCGTTCGCTCCCCCCACAATCGCCTGGGCCCTCTCGCCCGTAGCCACGAAGACACCGGCCGATGCCACCGCCAGTGCGGCCACCAGCCGTACAACCGGCTTGCCTCCCAGCCTCATACGCTCTCCTCTCGTCAGGGCGCTCACCCGTACCCCGTGGTACGGCGCAGCAGCATCCCTCGCAGAGGAGGCACCGGACCGCCGGAGCCGGCACGACCCGCTTCAGGGACAGGACGACCTGACCACACACGAAAGTCGCCGCGCACCGCCCGGCGTGCCGATCTCCGCCCGGACGAAAGTCCGACGGCGGGGTCCGGAGGTGCCGACGTGTCCCTCGCCCCGGCTACACGGGCGTGAACTGCCGCAGCCACCGGCCGAGTACGGCGAAGTCGCCGTCGGTCAGGCCGTATCGCGGGTCGACGCGGTGGAGGCTCGGCGTTGTCGCTCAAAGTCCCAACGGCCGGCACAGACAAGGGCCCCGGCCTCCATACGGAGGCCGGGGCCCTTGTTCATCGAGCGCTGGGCAGGCCTTGCACCTACATCTCCCCACAGGAAGTGGGGCGCCTTTCCTTGGACCACCAACGCATGTCCCGCAACCGCTCATCGCGGCCGCAAGCTCAAGATCCAATATACCGCACCCGCGCGGCCCGTGGAACGCGTGATCTGAGTACGCGTACTCACAAGCCCCCGTTCCCCTCCTTGTAGCCTGGCGGCGGTGGAGGCCAAGGTGACGTGCGGGACAGGTGGGACCAGAGGGGGAACGCGTGGGTTCGTTCGCTGAGGAGTGGGCTCAGCTCAAGAGTGGCCCTGCGGGCGGCGGCGGGATGCGGCTGGCCGGTGCCGGCGACAGCGGTGGCAGCGGCAAGGGAGACGTTCAGTCCAGCAAAGCCGCCTGGACGGCGGCCGGCAGTGCCGTCGGCGGACTGGGCAGCGACGTCAAGAAGGCGCTGACCGCCCTCGAAACCGGTCAGCAGGGGCTGGGCGCCGGCGGCGGAGTGGAGAGCGCGGCCGCGCAGTCCGAGGTCTACCAGAGCTGGAAGACGTACCTGGACAAGCTGTCCGGGCGGTGCACCGCCCTCCAGGGCAAGTTGGAGCGGGCGGGCAACGACCTGCTCCTGACCGACGACAACATCAAGGGCCTCTTCGTGGAACTGGGGAAGCAGTACCAGGACACCCCGGCCGTCGGTGGCGAGGGAAAGTGATCTGAGCCATGGACATCGAGGCGCTCAAGACGCTCAAGCTGAACGAGTTCGAGGAAGCCGCGGCCGGATACCGCTCGTCCAGCGACATGGCGAGCTCGGCGAAGGACGCTGTGGAGCAGCGGATCACCGTTCAGATGCAGAAGGTACTCAAGGGAGAGACGGCCGACGCCGCCGTCGGCCAACTGCGGGAAGTGACCAAGGACTTCCACTACGTCCAGGTCGAGTGCGGCCTGATCGCGACGGCCCTGAAGGCGTTCGCGGCGGACATGCGCCCGGCGCAGGACAAGCTGACGCGGGCGCTGTCGGAGGCGGCCGAGCACAAGTTCACGGTGGGTGCGGACGGCGCGGTGAGTTATCCGGCGGCGGGGGAGAACCCGGGCGGGTCACCGCCGAAGGCCGGTTCGGCGGGCGCGTCGAAGTACACCGGGACAGCCGGGTTGATCGAGCAGCAGGCGGTCAACCAGGACCCGAACCCCAACCACGCCATCGCCCAGGGCATCGCCAACCGCATAGCCGAGGCTCTCAAGGAGGCCACCGACACGGATCACAAGTGGGCGCCGCAACTGCGCAAGCTCAAGGCGGACGACGACCTGGTCGTCTCCGACGGGGACTGGGCGGACGTCGCGAAGGACACGGAGGGCGTGCGCGGGGCGGGTCAGCACTATCTGGACTCCCTGCCGCAGCCCCCGAAGGACGGCAGCCCGAAGGCCAACGCGGACTGGTGGAAGGGCCTGGACCCCGACCAGCAGGCCGCCTGGACCGCGCTGCATCCCGATACGGTCGGCAGCCTCGACGGCCTGCCGGCCACGGTCCGGGACGAGGCCAACCGTATGGTCCTCGACGAGCGGCGGGGCCAGTACCAGACGGAGCTGAACGGCATCCCGAAGCCGCCCGCCAACGAGTGGACGTGGATCACCGCCGGTATGTTCCCCTCCAAGGTGCACACCGACGAGTGGATGGACTGGGACAAGAAGTACGGAGACCGGTACCGGCACCTGGAGTCGTCCCTCAAGGGCATGGGCGCCATCCAGAATCGGTTCGACCAGACCAGCAAGGACGGGCTCCCCGAGGCGTATCTGCTCGGCTTCAGCCCCGAGGGCCACGGCCGGGCCATCCTGGCCAACGGCAACCCGGACACCGCCAAGCACCAGGCCGTGTACGTACCCGGTACGACGTCGAACCTCGAAGGGTTCGGCGGCAGTATCGACCGGACGACCGAGCTGTGGCGCCAGACCCAGCACGCGGATCACAACGCGTCCGTGTCGACCATCGCCTGGCTCGGCTACGACGCCCCGCAGGACATCGTCAAGGACTCTCCGTTCGAGCACTACGCCTATGACGGGGCGCCCGCCTACCGGAAGTTCATGGACGGTCTCGACGCTTCGTACGGTGGTACCGGCGAGCCGCACCGCACAGCCATCGGGCACTCCTACGGCACCACCCTCATCGGTGCTGCGGCCGAGAAGGGCGACCTCAACGCGGATGACGTGATCTTCGCGGGGAGCCCGGGGGTCAAGGTGGGCTCGGCCGGCGAGATGGACGTTCCGAAGGGGCATGTGTGGAACGAGGAAGCGGACGGCGACAAGGTCCCGGACATCGGCCGCTGGGGCCATGGCGGCAGCCAGTGGAAGATGGGCGGGGGCGTGTTCCTCATCCCCAGCGACGAGGCCTTCGGGGCGAACCAGATGAACACGCACCCCGAGGGCAGCGGCCCCTCGGCGACGAAGGGAGCGAACGGGCACAGTGAGTACTGGAACAGGGACACGACGGCCCTGAAGAACCAGGCGCTGGTCGTGCTCGGTCAGTACGGCAACGTCACCGCTCCCCAGTGACGCATCCCGTCCGGGCCGCCTCGGCACTCGCGCCGACCCGACCCGACCGTCATCACCCCCTCCCGACACCACCGCCAAGGACCCGAATGCTCCGCGCACCGCTCCCCGCTCCTCGTCGGCGCCGCCCGGGCAGCGCCCTGATCCCCCTCGTACTGACCGGCCTTCTTCTCACTGGATGTGGCATGAGCGACGACGACACGCCGAAGATTCCCTTCGCGGGCACCGCCCGCACCGATGACGCGGTCGCCGCCGTGAAGGCGGTCTCCAGCCAGATCTTCGACTTCGCCGGGGTGCCCGCCAAAGCCTCGGAGGCCGGGCCCGGTGTCTCGGCATGCGGGGACAAGGATCCGGAGAAGTACTTCCAGGTCTACCACCCGTGGAACTTCGAGCCGAACTCCGGCGCGGACACCGCCGTCGCCATGAAGCACCTCAAGGAGAAGCTCAACACGGGCGGTTGGGTGCTCAAGGACGAGTACGTCGACAACAGCCCGAACAAGAACCTCAATCTCGTCGCCGACAACGACGCCAAGAAGATGAGCGTCTCGATCGTCGAGTACGGCAAGAACGACCGCCCCAGCATCGGCATCAACGTCATCTCCGGCTGCTACCAAGCCCCCGACGGCCACACGATCCACCACTCCTAGCGGCGGCTTCCCGAGGGCCCGGCGGCGCCACGGGCTACGCGCCGGGCCGGGGCGCCAACCGCCCCGGCCGCCGCCGAAGCCGTCCCGTACGGCACGTCCGCCTCCGGTCGGAGGGTGCGATGCTTCAGTCTCTGCGGTCGCCCGGCGGGCGCGTGCCCAGGAACTCACGGGCGGCCTGGATCGTGTCGCGTTCCAGGGACTCGAATGCGGTGCTCCAGCCCTCGTCCCAGGAGTCCAGCAGCAGAGCGCAGTGCCCGAGGGGTTCGAGGGCCTTGGGATAGCCGAGGGCGTAAGCGACGTCGTACCAGATCAGCCATGCTCCGGCAGTGGGGTCGAGGGTGCCGTCCACTATCTGCTCGGCGGCCCAGTAGGCCAGGGCCCACTGGGCCGCGCGGGGGTCGTCCGGCACCTCGACGGACAGGTCCAGTTCCCACAACACTTGGTCGAAGAGCCCGGGTGCCTCCGGCTCCTCGCCTCGCACCAGGCCGGCCAGCATGGCCAGCGACGGGCTCTCCACCCCCGCCAGCAAGGCGTCCAGACCCAACTGGATGAGACGGTCGGAGCCGACATGCCGGCCGAGCGCTCTTCCCAGCGCGATACGTCTGAACTGCTGAAGAGCCTCGTCCGGAGTCATCTCGACCTTCTTCACCTGCGGATACGAACAGCCCTATTCCACAGGACGGCCCTGCCGCCCTCCCCATCGACCCGCAACTCGCTGATCTTGGGCGTCGGCGTCATCATTCCGATCAGCGGCACCCCTCGGACCACAGTGGGCTTTACCGGCCCGGAGTTCGCCCCTGTCGCTGTGCGGCCCGATACTCCCGGCCCAGGACGCGGAGCGCCTCCGCGAGCGGGGGGCGGGCGGATCCGTTGAGGAGCGCGGTCCCTGCTTTCTTCACCGCGCCCAACCGGAGCGTTTGGAGGTCGATGAGGGCGCGGACCATGGGGCGGCTGGAGATGTGTACGTGTTGCTCGATGCCGCGGGATTCCTCCAGCCCCGCCCGGACGAGCACCGCCTGTTCGTGCAGGAGGCCCTCGAAGCCCTGAGCCGGCCGGTGTCGCAGGTCCTGGGGTGTGAGGCCGTGTCGGCCGAGGGCCTCGTGCGTGATCCCGGTCCGTCCCTGTTCGAGGTCTTCGGCGATGTCGTCCAGGAAGTCGAGCCGCTGGCCGGCCTCGATGAAGGCGCGGCAGCCCGTGACGTACTCCCGGCTGGGCGTCGCCGGAGCGAGCAGGCAGGCCACGAGCATGAACGCGGGCAGCGAGTAGGCGGTGACGTAGTGCTGGAAGTCCGCCTCGCCGCTGAAGCTTTCCCACTCCACTTCCACGTCGGCGCCGCTGAGGAACTGCTGCACGTACCCCTGGAGTTGCGGGTGCCGGGAGATGGTGTGGGTCAGTGCCCCGAGCAGTGGGTGTTCGCTGGAGCCGCGGTCCAGGGCCGTGGTGACCTGCCGTCGCCAGCTGTCGGCCGCCTCAAGGCGTTCCTTCATGGGCCCTTGGTCGATGAGGGTGTCCGTGTGGTGCATGAAGGCGGTGGCGGCGACGATGTGGGGGATCAGCGGCGGCGGGAGGAGCAGGCGTACGGCCGTGTACTCGGCGCGGGCGAACCGTGCCACGAGCTGCCGCTGGCCGCTGTAGGCGCGGCGCAGTGCGGGATCACTGATCCCCGCCCGGTCGAGGGCGCGTGACCACCTGGTCGTCATGGTGCTCCTGCCGTTCGTGCGTTCACCATATGCAAGATCTTTGCCCAGCAACATGCTTGGCTCTCCGGGGCGTCGTCAGACCGGCCCGCCTCCAGTCGGTCCAGCGCCACGTCGAAACGCTCCCTCGTTCAACAGGCGGGTTATCACGGCGTGATAGGTCCGGCGGCGTTCGCCCCGTCGGCCCGTCCGCATCGCGCCCCGATACGAAACGCCCCGAGCGAGGCCCCCGTTGGAGCGACCGGCAGCGACCGGCAGCGACCGAGCATCGTGAACCATCGCGTGGCGCGTCCGGGGGCTGCGCAAGCACTGCTCGCGGCTACACCTCGATGTACGCGACGACCACCACGGTGCGCAGCGCGGTCAGGTAGTACAGGATCCGGACGGCTTCGATCTCGTCCGCGTACTGGCGCAGTTCGGGACGGGAGGCGTTGCCGGGGATCGGGGTGCCGCTCTCGGGGGTGACCGAGAGGGCGACCAGGGCGCGGTCCAGGGCGTGGATCTCGCGCTCGGTGGTGAGGTCTTCGAGCTGCTTGGCCGCGGAGTCGCTGAACGCGACCCGGGCGCGCCGGGGGGCGTGGCCGGACGCCATCAGGCGACGGCCGGGCGCTGGGCGACGAGGCGGGCGAGGTGCTGCTCGCGCAGTTCCTCCCAGGGCGTGCACTCCTCCACCGACGGCAGGCCGTGGGTGGCGATGTCCTCCAGGACGGCGGCGAGCCGGTCGGCGTTCTCACGGGTCCTGGCAGCGTAGGCGCGGACCGCGTCGGCGGCCGCGGGCTCCAACTGCTGCCGCGCGGCGGCGGGGGCCGGCCCTTCGCTCATCGAGGCCTCCTGGGCAGTCGTTCGGCGTGCCCCTTCACGGTATCGCCGGGACGGACCGACCGAACCCCATACGGACGAAGTAGCCGGGACGGCCCGACGGAACCCCGTACGGACGAAGCAGACGCCGGGTTCGCGTCAGGTCCCTTCGCCTCGAAGGCGACTCACCCTTCGTCCCCGGTCGACGGAAACCCGTACTCCGGCACGGGGCCCGTCCCCCGTCCCGCCCCCTACTGCCGCGCCCGCCGCGCCGGGCGGGGGCTTTCCGACGGGACCGCCAGCGCGTCCCCGGCGAGCAGGCGCAGGGTGCGCAGCAGGGCCTCGCGGTCGGCGGGCGGCAGGGATGCGAGGGCCGCGGCGTGGACCTCGTCGACGATGCGGGTGCTCTCGACGGCGAGGGCGGCGCCCTTGTCGGTGACCGCGATGATCCGGGCGCGGCGGTCCGTACTCGACGGGCGCCGCTCGGCCAGGCCCGCCTTCTCCAGGGCGTCGACGGTGACCACCATCGTCGTCTTGTCCATGTCGCCGAGCTCGGCGAGCTGGGCCTGGGTGCGCTCCTCCTCCAGGGCGTGGACGAGGACGCAGTGCATACGGGCGGTCAGCCCGATCTCGTCCAGGGCCGCGGCCATCCGGGTGCGCAGGACGTGGCCGGTGTGGTCCAGGAGATAGGAGAGGTCGGGCTCGGTACGGGAAGGCGCCATCGCGGTCATGGACCCAGCCTAGCAATTCGATCCGAAGAAAATCGTCTGCAACGAAACTATCTGCTACGGTCTCACCAGTCGCCGGATCCGATCCGCTCCGATCCGACCGATCCGACGTCACCCGCCTCCTGCCTGCCTGCCGACCGGAGAGACCATGTCCACGTACACCGGTACATCCGCCCCCGCCCCCGCCATCGATGCCGCCCCGGCCCGCGCACTCCGTTCCCGCTGGGCCGCCCTCGGCGTGCTGTCCACCGGAATGCTGATGACGGTGCTCGACGGCAGCATCGTCACCGTGGCCATGCCGGCCATCCAGAACGACCTCGGCTTCTCCCCCGCCGGCCTCAGCTGGGTGGTCAACGCCTACCTGATCGCCTTCGGCAGCCTGCTGCTGCTCGCCGGGCGCCTGGGCGACCTCATCGGCCGCAAGCGGATGTTCCTCGCGGGCACCGCCGTCTTCACCGCGGCCTCCCTCCTCGCGGGCTTCGCCGCCTCCCCCGGCCTGCTGATCGCCGCCCGCTTCCTCCAGGGCGTGGGAAGCGCCATGGCCTCCGCCGTGGGCCTCGGCATCCTCGTCACCCTCTTCACCGAGCCCCGCGAACGCACCCGCGCCATCGCCGTCTTCTCCTTCACCGGAGCCGCCGGGGCCTCGCTGGGCCAAGTGCTGGGCGGGGTCCTCACCGACGCGCTCGACTGGCACTGGGTCTTCTTCATCAACCTGCCCATCGGCCTCGCCGCACTCCTGGTCGCCCTGCCCGCGCTTCCCGCCGACCGGGGGCTCGGCCTGCGCGCCGGCGCCGACACGGCGGGCGCGGTACTGGTCACGGCCGGTCTGATGACGGGCATCTACGCGGTCGTACGGGTCGAGGAGTACGGCTGGACCGCCGCTCACACCCTCGGACTCGGCGCGCTGTCCCTCGCTCTCCTGGGCGCGTTCGCCATACGCCAGACCAAGGCCCGCACCCCGCTCGTACCGCTGCGGATCCTGCGCTCGCGTGCCGTGGCCGGGGCCAACCTGGTGCAAATGCTGATGGTCGCCGCGCTGTTCTCCTTCCAGGTCCTCGTCGCTCTCTACATGCAGCGGGTCCTCGGCTACTCGGCCGCCGCCACCGGACTCGCCATGCTGCCCGCCGCCCTCGCCATCGGCGCGGTCTCGCTCGGCCTCGCGGCGCGGCTCAACTCCCGCTTCGGGGAGCGGAACGTGCTGCTCGCGGGCCTCGGCCTGCTGCTGGTGGGGCTCGGCCTGCTGGCCCGGCTGCCCGTACACGCCGACTACGTCACCGACCTGCTCCCGGTCATGCTGCTCGCCTCCGGCTTCGGCCTGGCCCTGCCCGCACTGACCACCCTCGCGATGTCGGGCGCCGACGAGCGGGACGCCGGGCTCGCCTCGGGCCTGTTCAACACCACCCAGCAGATCGGCGCGGCCCTCGGGGTGGCCGTCCTGTCCACCCTCGCCGCCTCCCGGACCGAGGCCCGCACCACGGACGGCGACTCCCCGGCCCAAGCCCTCACCGGCGGCCTCCACCTCGCCTTCGGCGTCGGCGCCGCCCTCCTGCTGGCCGCCCTCGTCGTGGCCGCGACCCTGCTGCGCGCCTCCCGCCGCACCCGCTGAACACCCCCGGCCCCACCCACCGGTCCACCGAGACGGCGGCTTCACAAGGACGCGAGTACGCGTCCTTGTGAAGCCGCCGTCTCCTGTCGGCGCCGGTCAGGTGCGGTAGGCGTAGTACGCGGCGTTGGGGTAGGACGCGATGATGCTCGCCACCGACCGCTGGCGGGTGTTGTTGGAGTGGTACGTCAGGTACGGCACGCCCTGCGGGCTGCGGTACGTGACGATCATCGTGTGGTCCTTGGACCCGTTCTTGTCGAAGTCGATCTGGAGCACATCGCCGACGTCCAGCTGGTAGACGTTGGCGAGGCTGGTGGCGCGCTTGGAGTTCTGCGCGAACCAGGACCACTCGTTGACGCCGACGAACGACTCCGACTGAATGTCGGCGGTGCCGAACCACTTGGTGTAGTCGTTCACATAACCGGGCGCGTGCTTCCAGCCGCCCGCCTTCAGGGACTGGCTGACGAAGTTGGTGCAGTCGCCGCCCGCACCGTGCGCGTTGAAGTTCGGGTAGGCCGGGTTGTAGGTGCTCCAGTACTTCTCCGCATACGCGGCCATCGCCTTGTAGTCGTAGCCCCGGGCGGTGAAGTTCTTCGGGTTGGGCGGCGCGGGCCGGGTGGTGGCCGCGCGCCGAGCCGACGGCATGGTGTCGTCGGTGGTGACGGTCGTGGTGGTGGCGGCCGTCGGCTGGTTGACCGCGCGATAGCCGTCGTCGGATTCGCGGATACCGGTCAGCCGCCAGTCGCCGCCCCCGTCGGCCTGGAACGTCAGCTCGTGGTGCGCCTGGAACCCGGTCGTCCTCGGCTCGTCGCCGCGGACCTTCTCGTACGTCAGCGTCGTGGTCTCGGTGACCGCGACGACGGCCTGGCGGCCGCTGACACGGGTGCGGTCCAGGGCGACGGAGGTGCTGGACGCGCTGTACTTCTCGCCGAGCCGCGCGAGCCGGTCCCTGCGGTCGCCGAGCTGGTGCAGGGCACTGTCCTCGGCGCGGGCGAGTTCGGAGGAGAGCGCGACCTTGCCGACGAAGCCGTCGGTCAGCGGCTTCGTCTCCTTGCCCGGCCGGTCGACCAGGGCGTGGGTGCGGTCGGTGAAGACCGCGCCGGCCAGTCGCTGGAACGTGGCCTTCGTCTTGGCGTCCATCTGTTGCCCGGCCGGGGTGGCCGCGCTCGCGCTCCAACTGGGCAGCAGCACCGCGCCCGCGACCACCGAGGCGGCGGCCGCCGTACGTATCGCCGCGCGACGATGCGTACGGCTGGATTTCGTCGACATCACTGGATCTGCCCCTCTGTTTCTTTCCCCGGCGACGGATGCCGGGGCAGGTATACGGGTTCTTGTGCAGGCCGTGGTCACTGCACGGTCGTGGACCAGTCCGGGGACTGCGCCGGGTCCAGGGAGCGCAGCCGCGTGAGCGTGGCCGGCTTCTGGACGTCCAACCAGGCGGCGAGCTCCTTGAAGGACACGCACTTGACGTCCTTCTTGGTGCACACGTTCTTGATGACGTCGTCGACGGCCTTCATGTAGATGCCGCCGTTCCACTCCTCGAAGTGGTTGCCGATGAACAGCGGGGCGCGGCTGCCGTAGTAGACGCGGTTGAACCCGGCCATGTAGGCGTCGACGCTCGCCCGCCGCCACGTGGGGTATTTCGCCGGGTCACCCTTGGTCTCACCCTTGGACTGGCTGTAGAGGAGGTTGAAGTCCATGGACAGGCCCTGGTACTCGCCGCCCTCGTACGGGAGCATCTGGAGCGGGAAGTCCCAGATGCCGTTCTTCCTCGTCGGCCAGATCTGGAAGTCACCGGCGGAGCTGGCGTCGTAGCGCCAGCCGTAGTTCTTGGCCGCCTTGAGCAGGTTGGCCTGTCCCTCCAGGCAGGGGGCCCGGCCGCCGGTGATCTCCTTCGTCAGGTCGAAGGGCAGGGGGGCGAGGTCGGTGTAGCCCGTGTTGGTCTTCCAGTGCCCCACAAATCGGTAGAACTGGTTGATCTCGCTCTTCCACTCCTCGACGCTCCAGTCGCCGCCGCCCTTCGCACCGCAGAAGTGGCCGTTGAAGTGGGTGCCGATCTCGTTGCCGTCCTCCCAGGCGCCGGTGAGCTGCGCCAGGGTGTCGCGGATGTGCTCGTCGGTGGGGAAGTCGATCGCCGCGCTGCCCCGGGGGTGCTGCGGCGGGGCGTAGAGGCCCTTCTTGCCCTTGGGCACCAGGTAGATGCCCGTGAGGAAGAAGGTCATATGGGCGTTGTACGCCTTGGCCGCCTCCCGGTAGTGGGAGAACAGCCGCTCGTCACCCTGGAGGCCGCCGTCCCAGGAGAACACCACGAACTGGGGCGGTTTCTCACCGGGCCCCAGCGGCTCCGGCTTCAACTGGCCCTTCTGCGGACCGGTGTACGAGGTCGAGCCGTCGCCGAGCACCTGCGTCCTGCCGTCCCACTCAGGCTCCGGCTCCGGCTCCTCGGAGGCCCGCGGGGTCGGCTGCTGCCGTACGCCTGCCTCCGCCTTCGTGGACCCGGTCGGGGCGGTGGTGCCGGTGCCAGTGCCAGTGCCAGTGCCAGTGCCGGAAAGCATCGGGTAGCCGGCGGCGAGGGAGGTGACGGCGACGAACGCCGCCAGGGTGAGGAACACCCGCCGGGCGGCGGGACGGCGGGGTCTACGGGCTTTGGGGCAGCGGCCCGACGGCTGCTTCATCTGTGGCTCAATCTCTCGGGGACATGGAAAGGTGCGGAGACAGGAGGCTGTCGGTGAGGGCCGGGGCGGCGCGCGCTCTCGCCGGGGATCAGCCGAGCGGGCTCATGGCACGCGACCAGATGCCGTACGGGACACTGTCGGCGGCCGTGCCGCCCAGGCCCTGAAGCGGCAGGGGTTCGAGGCTCCTGCTCAAGTCGAGGCTGTAGGCGACGACCGCGGTGGACACCTTCTTGGCGGTGCCGACGTACCAGGCGGCGGTGTCGTCCTCGGTCGTGCCCGCTTTCCCCGCGAGAGCGGCGGAGGCGGGCGCGGCGTCCGGGTGGGCGGCGCGGAAGGCGTCGGTGAGGGCGGAGGTGACCTCGCGGGCGGTGCCGGCGCCCATCGCGCGGCGGGTGGGCGGCGCGTCGAGGGCGACCGGATGGCCGTTGCGGGTGATCTGACGTACCGAGTAGGGCTCGGTGTGCACGCCGTCGGCGGCGAAGGTGGCGTAGCCGTCGGCCATGCGGATGGCGCTGGGCGTGGAGCTGCCGGTGGACAGTGTGGGCACCTGGGCGCCGATGCTGGAGGACAGCAGCCCGGCGGCCTCGGCGGTGGCACGCACCTTCTCCAGGCCGGTGTCCATGCCGAGCTGCATGAACGGCGTATTGGCCGACAGGGCGAGCGCCCGGTGCAGGGAGATTCGCCCGTAGGACGTGCCGCCGTCGTTGTGTGCGGCGACCTTGCGGCCGTTGCGGTCCCAGTACGGGCCCTCGGGCGTGCGGACGGGCACCCTGTCGTCGCCGTTGTAGAGGGTCTTCGCGGTCACCGGCGTGAGGTCGCCGTCGCGGGTCTTGCGTATGCCGTTTTCCAGTGCGGCGGCGTAGACGAACGGCAGGAACGTCGAACCGGCGGGCACGGTGGCCGCGTTGGACTCGTTGTAGCCCTGGCTGCGGTGGTCGGGGCCGCCGTAGACGGCGAGGATCCGGCCGTCGGTGGCTATGGAGGCGGCGCCGTAGCGGGCGGTCCCGGCGGTCTTCGGATGGTCTTTGCGGGCCTGCTGGTGAGCCTTGGTGACGGCGTCGGTGAGCCGGTCCTCACGGTTCTTCTCGAAGGTCGTGTAGACCTGGTGGCCACCGAGGTCGAAGTCCTTGTCGGAGAGGTGCGCGGCCTTCTTGGCGTACTGGGCGGCCAGCTCCACCAGGTACTCGCTCTGCCCGCCGGCGGCGGACAGCGGGCTGCGCCGGTGCGGCTCGGGGAACGTCTTGTACGTGGCGCGCTCCCGCGGCGACAGCTTGCCGATCGCCACCATCCGGTCGAGGATCCACGACCAGCGCTCCACGGCCCGCTCGTGGTTGGCCCTGCCGAGCGCGGGGTCGAACAGGCCGGCGCCCTTGAGCAGGCAGGCGAGGAAGGCGGCCTCGCTGACGTCGAGCCGGCTGACGTCCTTGCCGTAGTAGGCCTGGGCGGCACGCTGGACGCCGTAGGTACCGCGGCCGAACCAGCTGGTGTTGAGGTAGCTCTCCAGGATCTGGTTCTTGCTCATCCTGCGGTCGAGCTTGAGGGCGATCATCGCCTCGGTGAACTTGCGCCCGACCGTCCGGTCCTGTGCGAGGTAGACGTTCTTGACGTACTGCTGGGTGATGGTCGAGCCGCCCTGGGTGTCGCCCCGGCCGAGGGTGGAGAACAGGGCGCGGGCGACGCCCGTGAAGGAGATGCCGGGGTCGCGGTAGAAGCCCTCGTTCTCGGCGGCGAGCACCGCCGAGCGGACGTGCTCGGGGATCTCGTCCAGCGGCATCGCCTGCCGCTGCACCCAGCCGGTACGGGCCATCGGGGTGCCGTCGGCCCAGAAGTACACGTTGTCCTGCTGGGTGGCGTACGTGTTGAGGTCGTCCGGGATGTCGGTGGCGGCGTAGGCGACGGTCAGTAAGAGGGCACTCAGGCCGAGGGAGGCGAGGAAGCCGCCGAGGGTCTGGCGCCAGGAGGGGATCCAGCGGCGCCACCCGGTACGGCCCGGCCGGGGGTACCGCGGGCGCAGCCGGCGGCCGAGGCGGGCACCGAGGGAGGGGCGGGGGGCTTCGCGGCGGGGGGAGGACACGTCGGAGGCGGCGGGTGTGTCCGACCCGGCGGGTGTGCCGCCCCCGGGTAAGCGCGGTTGCCCGGTCCCGCCCTCGCCCGCACGCGACGACGGGACCGCCAACTGCGTGGTGGCGTCCGGCTCCAGGGACACCTCGTCGCCACCCTGACCATGCCCCCTCTGCCCTGCCTGGGTCACGCCCGCGCCTCCGTCCGCACTCCGTACCGCCCACGCAGGCAGACCGTACAGACGCACGAAGGTTGGATGGCGGATCTTGTAACAGCAGGAGCAAACCCCGACTCCCCCGGCCTCGCGGCGCGCTCACCTTGCTCACGCCCTTCACAAAGTCCGACGCCGGCGGGGGGGGGTGGACGGGGACCGACGGGCACGTCCACCCTCCGCATCGCGAACCGCACGCTCGACGAGAACGCGGCCAGAGGATGCGCGCCCGGCGCGCCCGGCTCACGCGTTCGCGAGTGCCACCAGTTCGAAGGCCGTCTTGCCGTCGAGGGACTCGCGGACGATGTCCGCGTGCCCGGCGTGCCGGCCGATCTCCTCGATCAGGTGCAGCAGCATCCAGCGCATCGAGACCCGGCCGTCCTTCGGGAACCACGGCGCCTGGGGCAGCGGGAAGGTGTCATCCAGGGACGGCACGGAGTGGATGAACTCCTCGGTCTGCTTGGCGATCGCGTCCCAGAACGCCAGCATCTGCGGCACCGTCTCGTCGCCGACCAGCTTGAAGCTCTCGTGCCAGGTCGACTCCTCGCGCTGCTTCTCGTTCGGCCGCTCCTGTGCCATGCGCAGCCAGCTCAGCTCGCACTCCGCCACGTGCTTGAGCAGCCCGGACAACGAGAGCTCACTGGCGCTGGGACGGCTCGCGGCCTGCTCCTCGGTGAGACCGAGCACCGTGCGCCGCAGCCCGCCGCGCTGGGCCTCGATGAACGCCAGGAGCGCGCCGCGCTCGTCGCCGCGTGCCTCTGCGGGTACGTGAGTGACCATGATGTCCGCCCTCTTCTGCCTGGGGAAATACCAGCGGGGAGGCCCTGCGCCTCCCCGCCTTCCGACAACGTCCAAGTTACGCAGTATCTAGGTCAGATCATGTCCTCAATGGAGGTCCGGCGCCCTACGAAGCGGTCCACGAGCGTTGCTAGTTCTGCGCCGTGGGGCGTACGACGATGTCCCCCACGTCGACACTCGCCGGCTGCTCGACCGCGAACGCGATCGCGCGCGCGATGGCCTCCGGCGGGATCGCGATGTCGCCCATGCTGTCGAGGATCCGCGCCTTCATCTCCGGCGCCATGGGGTCCGTGAACTCCGTACGCGTCACGCCCGGGGAGACCACGGTCACCCGCAGGTCGGCACCGGCCTCCTGGCGCAGGCCTTCGGAGAGGGTGCGTACGGCGTTCTTGGTGGCGGCGTACACACCTTGCAGCGGCACGACGCGAAGTCCCGCCGTGGAGACGGTGTTGACGAAGTGTCCGAAGCCCTGTTGGCGGAAGACGGGCAGGGCGGCGGCGATCCCGTACAGGACGCCTTTGAAGTTGACGTCGATCATCTCCTCCCAGTCCTCGACGCGCAGGTCGTCGATGGGCGAGATCAGGCCGACCCCGGCGTTGCTGACGAGGACGTCGAGCCTGCCGTAGCGGGTACGGGCCAGGTCGACCAGGGCGGTCAGGTCGGCACGGTGCTTCACGTCCATACGGGCCCAGACGGCCTGGCCGCCGGCCTTCTCGATACGGGCGGCCAGCGCCTCCAGGCGGTCCGGGCGGCGGGCGCCGAGGACGACTTTCGCGCCGCGCTCGGCCAGCAGCAGCGCGGTGGCCTCGCCGATCCCGCTGCTGGCACCGGTGATCGCGACGACCTTGCCCGCGATGCCCTCGATGTCTTCGACGCCCTCGATTTGCGGCACGGTTGATCCTTCCGGGGAGCAGAGGGGAGGGCGGCGCGTAACCTACCGTAGAAGTGGAGGCGCCGCCGGTTAGTCGCCACCACCGTAAGTGGAGGACCCTCCACTTAGCAATGGAGACGAGGAGAACCAGCCACCCATGGCACGGGATACGGAACGCCCCCTGCGCGCCGACGCGCAGCGCAACCGGGACAAGATCCTGGCCGCAGCGGTGCGCGTGTTCACCGAGGAGGGGCTGAACGCCCACTTCGAGCGCATCGCGAAAGAGGCGGGCGTGGGCACCGGCACGCTCTACCGCAACTTCCCGACCCGGGAAGCCCTGATCGAGGCGGCGTACCGCAACGAGGTGGCCCGTCTGTGCGACGCCGTCCCCGAACTGCTCGCGGCGGCGCCCCCGCACGAGGCTCTGCGTACGTGGATGGGCCGCTTCGTCGACTACGCCACCGCCAAACTCGGCATGGCCGACGCCCTGCGCTCCGTCGTCGCCTCGGGCGGCGATCCGTACGGGCGCAGCCGCGACATGATCCAGGACGCCCTCACCACGCTCATGGAAGCGGGTACGGACACCGGCGCCTTCCGCTCCGACATCCGGCCCACCGACATGTTCGCCGCCCTCGCCGGGATCGCCCTCACCTCGGCGGCCCCGGACCAACGAGGCCAGGCAGAGCGCCTTCTCGACCTCACGATGGACGGGCTGACCCGCGTCGGGGGTGCGTAGGGGGTGCCTTGCTCGGCAGATGGTGGTCCAGCACAGAGATTGCCCCTACCGTCGCTGTTCAGAGACACCCGAGGGAGCGGTGCGGCGGCTCGGCCGACCGCACTGGCTGCATCGCCCGCCGCGCCCTCGCGGACCCTCGCCAAGCGTCTGCTCGATGTGGTGGACGCGCAACGGGCCCTGGGCGGGTCGAGGCCGCCGCCCACCCGACGGAGACCGCGCCGGAGAAGGCGCAGGGGCTGGTGCTCCAGTCAGGGTGAGTCGCTCGGCCCGTCGTTCTTCTCGGCCGCCGCGCGGCGGTATCCCTCGTTGATCCGCTGCGCTTCCTCCAGCTGGTCTTCGAGGATGACGATGCGGCAGGCGGCCTCGACGGGGGTGCCCTGGTCGACGAGTTCGCGGGCGCGGGCGGCGATGCGGAGCTGGTAGCGGGAGTAGCGGCGGTGGCCGCCCTCCGAGCGCAGGGGGGTGATCAGGCGTGCCTCGCCCAGGGCCCGCAGGAAGGCGGGGGTGGTGCCGAGCATTTCGGCGGCCCGGCCCATGGTGTAGGCCGGGTAGTCGTCGTCGTCCAGACGGTCGCCGAGCGGATTCTCTGCTGTCACTGTCACCTCGTCGTGCGGATGTAGCTGCGGGCTCGGTGAATTCAACAGCATCGGCCGGGTCCGCCGTCACACCGGGACACGGATGAGGGCCCTGCCGACGCGCGTCGGCAGGGCCCTCATGTGTGTCTTGGTGCGTTACGCGGGCGTGGACGCGCCCAGCAGTGCCGACGCCGTCTGGAGCGGCGTCAGCTCGCGGGCGGGCATCTCCTCGGGGGCGACGCGGCACGTGAAGCCGAGGAGGGTCATCGCGCGGATGACCTCCCAGGCGCTGAAGTCGCGGCGGTCCTGGCGCGTGATGACCTCGCCGACCTGCTTGACGGGGTAGCGGCGGCGGCCGATGAGCACGGACTCGCCTTCGACGGGCTGGGGCTTGACGCCCTTCATCGAGGCCTCCACCCCGCTCTTGGTGAGGTCGAACGGGAAACGGGCGATGACGCAACGCATGGTGCCTCCAAAGGGGAGAGGAGTGGGGAGTGGGAGCTCGTTCGGGGGGCGGGGCCGTCTCCGGCCCCGCCCTCGCCTCCGTTTACGCCGCCGCCTCCGCGCCGGGCCTGCGCTGCCCCGCCCCCGTACCGCGTACGCGCCGGTCCTGGCCCGTACGGCTGCGGCGCCCGCGCGAAGAAGCGGCGGCGCGGGGGCGCTCCGCCACCGGGGCGGTGATCGTGACCGGGATGCCCGAGGGGGCCTGGGCGCCGGTGATGCGGGTCAACTCCGCGTCGCCGGAGCGTACTTGGGTGGTCTGGGGGACGATCCCGGCCGTGGCCATCAGGCGGCTCATGTCGCGGCGCTGGTTGGGCGTCACCAGGGTGACGACGCTGCCGGAGGCACCCGCGCGGGCGGTGCGGCCGCCGCGGTGCAGGTAGTCCTTGTGGTCGGCGGGCGGATCGACGTTGACGACCAGGTCGAGGTCGTCGACGTGGATGCCGCGGGCCGCGACGTTGGTGGCCACCAGTACCGTCACATGGCCGGTCTTGAACCGGGCCAGGGTCCGGGTGCGCTGCGGCTGGGACTTGCCGCCGTGCAGCGCGGCCGCCCGTACGCCGCTGCTGAGCAGGTGCTCGGTCAGCCGGTCGACGGCGTGCTTGGTGTCCAGGAACATCAGCACCCGGCCGTCGCGGGCCGCGATCTCGGTGGTCGCTTGGTGCTTGTCGGCGCCGTGGACGTGGAGCACGTGGTGCTCCATCGTGGTGACCGCGCCCGCCGAGGGGTCGACGGAGTGGACCACCGGGTCCGTGAGGTAGCGGCGGACCAGCAGGTCCACGTTGCGGTCCAGGGTGGCCGAGAACAGCATCCGCTGGCCCTCGGGGCGCACCTGGTCCAGGAGCGCGGTCACCTGGGGCATGAAGCCCATGTCGGCCATCTGGTCGGCCTCGTCCAGGACGGTGATGCCGACCTGGTTCAGCCGGCAGTCGCCGCGCTCGATGAGGTCCTTGAGGCGGCCGGGCGTCGCCACGACGACCTCGGCGCCCGAGCGCAGCGCGCCCGCCTGCCTGCCGATCGACATCCCGCCGACGACGGTGGCGAGGCGCAGCTTCAGCGACCGGGCGTACGGCGTGAGCGCGTCGGTGACCTGCTGCGCGAGCTCGCGCGTCGGGACGAGGACGAGTGCCAGCGGCTGACGGGGCTCGGCGCGCTGTCCTGCCGTACGGGCCAGGAGTGCGAGGCCGAAGGCGAGGGTCTTGCCCGAGCCGGTGCGGCCCCGGCCCAGTACGTCACGGCCCGCGAGGGAGTTCGGCAGGGTGGCCGCCTGGATCGGGAACGGCACGGTGACGCCCTGCGTGCTCAGCGCCGCCAGGAGCGGGCGCGGCAGCGCCAGGTCGGCGAAGGCCTCGACGGCCGGGAGTGCGGGGGTGAGCGTCTGGGGCGGCGCGAACTCGCCCTGCGGGGCGGAGGGGCGGCGGCCGTAGCCGGAGCGCGGGCCGCTGCGCGTCGGGGAGTGCGTACCGGTGCGTGCGCGGGGAAAACGGTCGTTCGTGCGTGTGCGGTTCAAGAGGAACCTTCCTTGATGCTGCTTGCTGCGGCACGTATCAAGGAATTCCCGGGGAACACGGGTGGCACGGGGAATCGCAAGAACGAGCCAATCAGATGCGAGATGCGTGATGCGCGGGAGCGGATCGGCCGGGGGGCGTTTCTCGCGGCGCGTCGCTGGAATACGGGCCGGGCCGTGGCCCGGAAAAAAACGAGCTGGGGCCCGCACCCCAAGGTGCGGGCCCCAGCTACGACGGACGCGTGTGCGTCTACGTCTTCGTCTGCGTCAAGATCAGGCGGGAACGATGTTCTCGGCCGTCGGGCCCTTCTGGCCCTGCGCGATGTCGAAGGTCACCTTCTGACCTTCCTGGAGCTCGCGGAAGCCCTGGGCGGCGATGTTCGAGTAGTGGGCGAACACGTCCGGGCCGCCACCCTCCTGCTCGATGAAGCCGAAGCCCTTTTCCGCGTTGAACCACTTCACGGTACCAGCAGCCATGTCAATCTCCTTCGGGGCATTTCCCGGAACCCGCACCGTGCGGACTCCGCGTCACTGCGATGATTACCCCGCCCGGAGAAAGACCGGGACATACAAAAGTGCTCCCACCCTGCCCTGGAGTGCAGGACGAAGGCGAGGGCACTTGAAGTTTTTGGGAACCACAACTGCAACTGAGATCGACAGTAGCACGGCATAGCGGAAACCGCACTGCTCAATAATTCGCTTCCGCCCGTCGCACAAGAAATTATGAGCGCGCTTCGAGCCAAATTCTTCTATGGCGGGAACAGATTTTTATTCACTCGCCGAAGGAGGTCTCGCCGCCCACAGCCCCGCCCCGCCCCCGTGCGTCAGCGCAGCACACCCTCCAGGAAGTCGCTGCCCAGGCGGGCGACGACGGTGAGGTCCAGCTGGTGGTGTACGTAACGACCGCGCCGGCGGGTGGTGATCAGACCGGCCTTCTTCAGGGCCGCGATGTGCCGGGAGACCTCGGGCGCGCTGATGTCGTGGGCGGCCGCGAGCTCGGTCGTGGTGTACGCGGAGCGGGCCAGGTAGCGGCACATCCGGATGCGCATCGGGTGGGCCAGGGCCTCCATGCGCAGCTCCAGCAGGTCCAGGGAGCCGGGGCCGGCCAGCGTGGGGGCGGCGGCCGGGTAGTGGATCACCGGTCGCCAGCGGGGTGCGTGCAGCACCCACAGGTGCGGCCAGCCGAAGGAGGAGGGGACGAAGGTGACGCCGGGGCCGACGGCCGGGTCGAGCGCCTGCGTACGGCCGCTGCTCAGCTTGTCCACGCTGATACGGGACCCGTCCTCGGCGAGCGCAACGGCGGGCGAGACCTCGGCCAGCGCCTCGGCCAGGCCCTTGTGGCGCAGCACCTGCGTCTTGTGCCGGGCGTCGGCGGCGAGCTCGACGCGTACGCGCTGCCAGACGTCGTCGAAGAACGCCTCGGCGCAGTCCTCGAAGAGGCGCCGGGTCCAGGCCCGCAGGGCGGGCGGGTCCTCCAGGAGGCGGGTGGCGAAGTCGAGTTGCCGAGGTCCCCGGGCTGCGGCGCGCTCCAGGGCCTGGGCGCGGGCCTTGGCGTTGCTGAGCGGGGAGGGGCCGCCGCGGCCGTAGTGGCTGGTGCAGGAGATCTCCAGGGCGGCGTCGACGAACACGTCGTCGTCGAGCCGGTCGAGCATGTCCAGCTCCTCGGCGAGGGTGGCGCCCGGGCGGCCGTGCGTGTCGGGCAGCGCGGCGAACGGCAGCGAGATGTCGGAGAAGGAGGAGGTCCACAGGAACTCCGCCTCGCACAGCCGGTCCGCGAGATCGGGCTTGAGGGCGGCGTTCGTGGCGGTGGTCCACCCGTGCAGGCCGGGGTGGTGCCCCGGCTCGGCCAGGGCGTGCAGCGCGGCGCACAGCTCGGCCAGCGGCGCCGGGCTGAACAGAAGACGCTCGGGCGGCAGTCCGGCGATGTCGATGATCACGCTCATGGGGTTATGGTGCCGGACTTTGCGCAGGTGGGGAGCGTAATTTGACGGTTCTCGTCAATCGTCCGTCTCCCCTTGACCGGTCGCCCGGCGTACGAGGGCGGCCGCCGCCCGCTGGGTGCCGCCGTGGCCGAAGCGGTCGGTGAGCGCCCGCGCCCGGCTCGGGGCGGGGCCGAGGCCGGCGGTGGACTTGGCGATGCGGGCGGTGAGCAGGTCGCGCAGGGCGGGGGTGTCCGAGGTCCGGCGGACGGCCGCGCCGACGGCGGCCAGGAAGTCCGGGGTGGGTGCGGCGTCGTCGATGGCCTGGCCGAGGTCGGCCCAGTCGAGGTGGGCGTCGCAGTAGCCGTGGGCGGCGAGTCGGCGGGCCTGGGCGGGGTGGGTCTCGTTGACGGAGGGCAGCCAGAGGGTGGGGACGCCGGTGGCCGCGGCGTCGTAGATGTGGCCGAGGCCCGGGGTCATACAGGCGTACGCGGCGCCGCCCATGAGGTCGAGCACGTCGGCGTGGCCGTACGTGCCCACGGCCGGGTCGGCCAGCTCCGCGGCGACGCGGCGGCTCGCGGTGGCGACGACGGGCCGCGCGACCGGTTGCGCGGCCCGGACGGCCTCCAGCATCAGGCGTGCGTACGCGACGGCGTCGGACGTCCGCCAGTACGGGTTGTGCAGTCCCCCGAGGTTGACCAGGACGTGCCGCCCGGGGCGCCAGGCGCGGCGGGGCGGGATGAGCGGGGGGACAACGAGGGCACGCGAGCGCAGCGCGGGATCCGCCGCGATGCGCTCACGTACGCCGAAGAAGTCCTGGGCGAGGTAGACCACGGTGTCGCGGGCGACGGCGGGGATCTCGGGCCAGAACCAGGTGAGCGCGTCGTAGACGGCCACGTCCAGTCCGGCGCGGCGGGCGAGGGCGGCGGCGGGGAAGTCCATGGCGGTGACGAACAGGTCGTAGTGGGGCGCCCGTCGGCGTAGTTGGGCCAGCCGTTGGTCCTCGGGCAGGTCCGTCCAGTCGTGGATCGCGCGGTAGGGCGGGGTGCGCTGGAGGTCGAGGGTGTGCCCCTCGCCGACGTAGTCGATCACGCAGCCGAGGAGGGCCAGCTCCTCGGCGAGTACGGCGGCCGCCGCGGCCGGTCCGAAGCCGAAGGCCTGTGCGTTGATCAGCAGACGGGGGCCGGGGGCGGGGAGACGGTCGGCCATGTCGGCTGCTCCGGAGGGGAGTTGGGGCTGGGCCGGTGGGCCGGCGGCCCCTTGGTCGCCTGGCATCCTGGGGCCACCTGGCATCCTGGCGGACCATACCCCGGAATCGCTACGATGAGTCATTTTCCGTGACGCAGAGGCGCGGAGGCACTGGCGGAGACGCTGGCGGAGACACTGATGGGAGCACCATGGACCCGCTGGAGACGGACACCCCGGTCGCCGTCGGCGCGCTCGCCGTCCCGGGGGCGACCCTGCACTACGAAGTGCGCGGCACCGGCCCCCTGCTGCTCCTTCTCTGCGGCGGCAACTCCGACGCCGCCGTCTTCGACCGGCTCGCCGCCGTGCTGGCGGTGGACCACCGCGTGGTCACGGTCGACCCGCGGGGCAACTCCCGCAGCACGTTGGAGGGCCCGCCCGTCGACCAACGCATCGAGGTGCATGCGGACGACGCGTACCGCCTGCTTGAGCGGTTGTCGCCGGGCGGCGGCCCGGTGCGGGTGTTCGGCAGCTGCTCGGGCGGGCTGACCGCGCTCGAACTCGCCCGGCGCCACCCGGAGCGGATCGCCGCACTGGTGGTGCACGAGCCGCCCGCGTTCGGGCTGCTGCCGGACGCGGCGCAGCGGCTCGCGTTCATCGACGGGGTGTACGGGACGTTCTGCCGGGAGGGGGTCGGGGCGGCCATGGCCGAGTTCAGCGTGCTCTTCGGCGGCCGCGCGGCCCCGGAACTGCCGGAGGCGCACGACAACACGGCGTTCTTCCTGGCCCACATGCTGCGCCCCTCGACCCACTTCTTGCCTGATCTCGCCGCCCTGGCCTCGCTGGCGGACCGCATCTTGGTGGCCGGGGGCCGCGACTCCCGTACGCAGGCGGTGCACCGCCCGGTCGAGGCACTGGCCGAGCGGCTCGGGCGGCGGCTCCTGGAGTTCCCCGGGGGGCATGTCGGGTACGCGAAGTGGCCGGAGGAGTTCGCGGGGTTGCTGCGGGGGGCGCTGGCGGGGTTGCCGGAGCTGCCGGGCGGTGGGTGAGCGGGCTCGGCGGGCGAGCGGGCTCGGCGGGTGAACGGGCGGCGCGCCGTCGGCCCGCCCGCTCACCCGGTCACCCGGTCACCGGCTTAGCCGCTCACCCGGTCAGCCGCTCACCCGTGCCGATGTCAGCCGACCGTCATCCAGTGCTGGTCGCTGTGGCCGTTGCAGTCCCAGATGACGACCGGCGCGCCGTCGCCGCTGCCCTTGTACTGGGCGAGGCACTTGTTGCCGTCGTCGTTGGCCCAGGCCGCGTGGCTGCGGATCGCCCTGTACCGCGGGTCGCTGGAGACGGTGTCGAAGTACCACAGCTGGTCGGGGTTCCCGTTGCAGTCCCAGCCGACGACGGTCGTGCCGTTGCCGGTCGCGCCCTGCCACGTACCAAGACACTGGCCGTAGCCGTTCTTGATCTCGTAGTAGGCGCCGCCGCCGTCGCTGCCCTTGTACTCCGCGCGGTGCCACTGCTGGTCGGGGTTGTGGTTGCAGTGCCACATGATCGCGATGTTCTGGTACTCCTTGGCCATGTCGATGGCCAGGCAGTGGTTGTTGTTCTGGTTCACGAACTCGTTCGTCGACGAGGCCGAGGCCGTCGCCGAGGACGACAGCGTCATCCCGGCGGCCATGGCGAGGGCCGATGCCGTCATCAGTGCGGTCTTGAGAATTTTCATGTGTCCCCCGTGGTCGAGTGGTGGTGACATTGCGGGTCGTCACCGACCCGTCGGGAATCGTCACAGCTCTCTCCAACAGCCCACTAACAGGGCGCCAACGCGGTCGCGGGCATGCCGTTGGTTTCGGCCCTGCGGCGAAGTCGGCGCTTCCCTGCGGAACTCAAGGCATCGTCGACTGGCCATCCCGCAGAAACTGCGGTCGTCCTGTGGTGATGGCGGCAATGGCGGCATCGAACCTGCGGCTCAGCCTGTCCCGTAGCCAAGCGCCGGCCCTGCACGGGTGTACGAAGGCCAGCTCGGACAGTTCCTCGTCCTGGGGGCTCACGGCGGCGGCCTGGTCGTGGTCGAGGGTTCCGCCGTCGAAGATGAACGCGATCTGGTCGTCCCAGGGGCCGTGCGGCGGGACCCAGTCCACGACCAGCAGCCCCTGGAGGGGAAGGTCGAGGCCGAGTTCCTCCTTGAGTTCGCGGCGGGCCGCGTCGTCGGGGGCTTCGTTGTCTTCGGCCATGCCGCCGGGGAAGTCCCACCCGGGTTTGTAGGTGGGCTTGACCAGGAGGACGTTGCCGTCGGGGTCGCGGAGGATGACATCGGCGGCGACGCGTTTGCGGGCCTGGGCGGCGTTGCCTTCGGCGAGGTACGCGTTCCAGGCGTCGGGGTCGGCGGGCGTGGGCCTCATCGTGCGGTGCCTTCCCTGGGCGGCGGGACGATGTCGGCGAGCAACAGCATTCTGGCGAGGTCGAGCACGCCGCCGCGATCACCGGCCGCGTACTCGACCTGTCCACCGGACTGGCCTCCACCCGTCCCGCCGACCGGGCCAAGCTGATGATTCAGCGGCTGCGGCCCCACCGGGCCATCGCTCCGGTGGGGCAACTGCTCGAACGCGCCGGGCAGTAAGGCTCAGCGGGTGGCGCGGGTGATCCACTCCAGGTAGGCCGGCGGCCCGGACAGTATGGGCAAGGAGATGATCTCCGGGGAGTCGTACGGATGCTCCGCGCCCACCAGGGCTGCCAGCTCCGGCAGCCGGTCGCCCGTGGTGCGGAACAGGACCTGCCACTCCGTGCCCTGGGCGACCTCACCGAGATGCCGGTACGTCGTCTCGATCGGCCCCGACACCTGCCCCGACGCGGCAAGCCGGGCATCCACGACGGACCGGGACAGCTTGTCCGCCCCGTCCTTCGTGTCCACGGTCGTCATCACCAGCACATAGCTGCTCAGATCCTCATCCATGGCCGCAAGCTATCCGCCGACGGCACCGACGGGATGGGTTCTGCGAAGAGGTGACCAGCAGCACGCTCCCTGGGGCCACTCGGTCCAATTGCGGGCAGGAGCAAGCCTGCCCGAGTTGCCGGGCCAGCGTACGGCTCCCTGACCATGCCCGACCCCAACCCGAACAGGACACCGGCCAAAGGCACTCCGGCCGCCCGCGTGGGTCGGTGCCGCGTCACCTGGGCTGGCCAACGAGTGCGGGCGGGGCGATCGTGCGGGCCCGTTCGTAGAGGTCGCGGGCGGCGGTGTTCTTCTGGTGGGGGCGGATCAGGCTGAACATGGTCTTGATGCGGTCGTCGGCGCGGCCGGACTGAACCATGGGGTAGTCGTCGAGCGCCTGGTGCCACGTCGCGCAGGCGGCCTCCAGATGGCCGACCTCGAATTGCCGTTCGGCGAGGTATGTACGTTGACGTACCCGGGTGCGGCGGTAGATGCCGTACAGGAGCCGGTCGGACTGTTGCAGGGCTTCAACAGCACCCTGGGTATCGCCGAGCTCGTAACGCACCTGGCTGATGTGGTAGTTGAGGGATGAGGGGTCGTAGGAGCCGAACGCCCTGCCTCGTGATTCAGCCTGGTCCATGGCGGCTTCTGCCTCACGCATGTACCGGAGGGCCCTGGTGCGGTCGCCGGTCTGGGCGGAGGCGTGTGCCTGTTGTCCGGCGAGGAAGGCCCGCATTCGGGGGCCCGCTTTGGGGGAGGCTGCGGCAGCGGCGTCGGCCAGCTCCATTGCCTTGGCCCCGTGCCCAAGGTCTACGGCCTGCACGCTCATGCCCCGCAATGTTGTGCAGTACGTCAGGTGATCCTCGGCAGCGCCCGCCAGCTCCAGGGCCTTGACGTAGTAGCGCTGGGCGAGCCCGTGCAGGCCTTCGTCCACGGCCATGTAGCCGGTGAGGTACAGCAGGTCCGAAGCCGCCGACAGCATGGCTTGCCGGACGTTCTCCGGGGCGTCGGCCCGCAGGTACGCGGCGACCGTGTTGACCATGAACGAGGCCGCCATGGGCCGTGCGTGGCGGCCGCCGAACTGGTCGTCCAGCTCCGAGACCCGTTCGGTCATGGAGACCACCATGTCCACCTCGTTCATGCCGATCCGCGAAGCACGGCCGCTCTGGACGGCTTCGGCGCGGCCGATGACGTCGGGCCAGCCGGGGATGGTGAGCGCGACGGAGAAGAGGCCTGCGCCCAGGACGCTCCTGCGTGACGGGTCCATGTCGAGCCTCCCCAGGTCGATCATCCCTTCCACGGTATCCGTGGTGGTGGGGGAGTGACCGGAGGGGAGCGGCAGGCCCGCTTCAGCGTGAGTGACCGGGCGCCGGAGCCGCCGTGACAAGGCTTCGAGGAGGCACGACCGAACCGCTGTTCGCGGCATGGTGCCGTCGAGCCAGTGGCTCACCGCGGATTCGTCGTAGCGCAGCGGAGAGCCGGTCTCCGTGCCGACGCGGTTCACGGCCCGCGCGAACTGGCGATACGTCCAGTGGGTCTCGGCGAGCAGCCGAGCCAGAGCCACGTTCGGCGCCCGTGTCGCCATGGCCATCAACTCCCCGCGCCCTCACGGACTTTCAAGGCTTTCAAGTCCCGCCGTTGCGCCAACGGTACCGCCGTGTGTGGTCACGCGGTTGCGTAGAGGAAGCAGAGATCGCAACGGAAACGGAGCTGGGGCACCGTGGACACGCACAGCGAAGCGCGACGCATCGGGGCGCAACTCGCCGAGGAGCTGCACTTGGCCTTGCTGGCTCGTGGCTTCTACATCCCGATGGGTGCGGCCGCCCCGATAGGGGGACGGGCGTACGTGGACGTGGAGCCGGTACGGGATGACGTGGCGCACCGGTTGATCGAAGTTCTCGGCCCGCCCTCGCTCACCATGCCGGACTCCGATGACCCGTGGGCAGTCGCGGAGGAGGCGTTGAAGGATCTACGGCGGGCACTGTGCGCCGCGAACATCACCCTCCCTTCCCTGGGGATCGATGGGCCCTGCGGGGCCAACCAGACGGTCCTGGTCGAATTGGGCAACGCCCACCCGGCCGTTGTCCGGCAGCTCGCGCAGACCATCGCGAAGGGCACGGACCGATGAGCGAAACCCAATGGGGAGAGCTGCGCAGACGCATCGCGGCACACGAGCAGCGGTGCGCGGCGGAGTGCGAGTGGCTGGAGGCGGTGGTCCCGAAGATCCAGGCAACAGCCTCCGTGCTCGCCCAGGAACTCGCGGCGGCCTGTGAGCCGGACCAGGCCCAGGCCCAGGCGGAGGACGACGGCCGTGCGTGACACCTACCGGTGCGAGGTCACCGCCTACACCCTGGACTGCTCCCGCGCGTGGGGGCTCGCCCTGGACCACGTGATTACACCGAGGCTGGTTGTCCGCTGGTTATGCGGCCACGCCGCGCATCTCGCGGACCTCATGGACCCGCACCCGATCATCGAATGGTGCCCCGCCGAGGCACTACGCCCCGTATCGCCGAATGTCCCCGACGCGCCGAGCATCCTGCGGCGATGGTGCAGTGACACAGACGAACACGAAGCCGCCGTCGGCCTGTTGAGCGACGGCAGGATCTACACCCTCGGCTGCCACGACGACACGGCCCGATACGCCCTGTCCGCCGTCTCCCTCGCCGTATTACGCAGCCCCAGACGGCACCACATGGCCCCGGCGGGCCGCGCGGCACACACCCCATGAGCCCCCGCCCGCCTGCCCCGTATGACGGCGGTCGGCAGCCGGGCGGGTCCACCGATGCACCCAACCGAAGGAGAGTGCAGCAGTGTCCGTAACGCTAGTACGACCGGCCCCAGAACGGGTCGCGGAGCGAGCACGACAGATCCTGAGCACCGTCGAGGCCGACCCGGAGTACGACCGGCTGCGCACCGCGTGCGCGAAGTACGACGAGGACTGGACCAGCTTCATGGGCTGCGCGCTCGTCGACGGGTTCGACATCGCGCGCGACACCGAGCCCCTGTTCCCCGAGGCCATGCGCGCCATGGCGATCAAGTCCGCTGTCTACGAGATGACCGAGGGCGACGAGGAGGCCGCGGAAGTCCCGGTGGCCATCCCGGTGGACGAGATGATCCACGCGCTCGCCGCGCAGTTCACCGTCCTGTCCCGCATCCAGGAGCGGACCGGGATCAAGTTCGTCCACGCCACCGACCGCGAGGCCATCGGCGAGTGGGACCACGGCGATTACACCCACCAGGTCTACCGGGCCGCGTGGGGGCCGATGAATGAGCGGTACTGGTTCGGCAAGGACGAGACCGCCAAGCGCAGGGCGGCGGTCATCGCGAAGTACGAACCCGTCGGCATCCTCGACGGGGGCCGGCGCTTCGCTCCCGGTTTCGCCACCGCCAGTTAGTTGAGCGCACGGCGCAGCGCCTGGAGCACGTCCACCTGCGGGAACACCCGGGGAATCTCCTCGGCGGCTTGCTCGATGAGTAGTTCCAGCACGCCGGGCGCTGCGCTGTGCATCACCTCGTACAGATACGCATCGAGCCGGGCCGGGCTGTCCGGCAGCTTCAGCTCCACCGTGAACGGGATGCCGTCGGTCTTGTACCTGCCCGCCGGCAGCCCCACCTTGTGCGGGTGCACGCAGACCGGCACACCGGCCGCCGTGTACCGGTGGCCATCGACGGGATCGAACGGAGCCTCCGCACACGGTCGCTCGAACACGTCGAACTCACCGAGCGGGAATCGGCGTGAAGGGCAGATGCCACATGACGGGTGCTCGCCACCGGTGACGAAAGCGTCAGCCATGCGCGGCAGCGTAGCGTCCTCCCCGCATGCAGTGTGTACGGCAACGGCAACCCGCCCCAGACGGCGCACCCGGAGCTCCTGGCCGTACGCGAGCTCCTGGAAGCGGTGTACGGCCGGCCCGTCAACCTGGGCGAGATCGGTATGGGCGAGGCGGAGACAATCGACGCGGATGTGGGGTTGGATTTCCCGCGAGACCCCGCCGACGCCGTCCGCGTCGCCACTTCGTTCTGGAGCTCCGTGAACCGCCGCGACTTTCTGGCCGGATCCGGCTTCGCCGCCTCCGCCTTCACGACCCCCGTCACCAGATGGCTCGTCACCCCCGCCGACGAGACCGCCGACCACAAGGGCGGCCGACAGGTCGGCCGGGCCGACCTCGACGAACTGCGCGCGGCCGCCGACGACGCCCGCCACTGGGACTCCAAATACGGCGGCGGGAACTGGAAGGCCAACTCCGTAACCGGCTGCCTCGACCACCGCGCCGGCCCACTGCTGCAAGGCAGCTTCTCGGACGGGATCGGCCGCGAACTCTTCTCTGTGACCGCCGAGTTGTCCCGCCTCGCGGGCTGGACGGCCTTCGACGTCGGTCAGCATGACGCCGCCCAGCGTCACTTCATCCAGGCCCTCCGTCTGGCCCGCGCCGGCGGCGACGTGCAGCTGGGCTGCTATGTGCTGACCACCATGGCCATGCAGAGCCTGATGCGGGGCTTCGCATCCGAGGCGGTGGACATGGCCCAGGGCGCCTTCGAACGGGCCAAGGGCCAGGCCGTCCCCAGGGTGCTGGCGTTCACCAAGCTCATCGAGGCCCGAGCCCATGCCCGGGAGAACGACGCCAGGGCCGCCTCGCGGGCCCTGAAAGGCTCCGAGGACCTCCTGAGCCGGGCGAAGGACGACAGCGGCGACGAGCCCGCCTGGATCGACTTCTATCACCACGCCCGCCTCTCCGCAGACGCCGCCGAAGTCTTCCGCGACCTGAAGAACCCCAAGGCCGCCCTCGGCTGGAACCAGCAGGCCGCCGCCATGCCGCCCGGAGTGTTCACCCGCTCTGTCGGCATGCGACTCGCCATCGTCGGAACCGCCCACCTTCAGGCCCGCCACCTCGACCACGGTCTTGAGTTCGGCAACCGGTCCGTCGACATCCTCGCGCGCGTCCAGTCCTCGCGGGCCAAGGATTACGTGCGTGAGTTCAACGCGGCCCTCGCCCCCTGGCGGCGGGAGCCGGCCGTGCGCGAGTTCGTCCAGCGGACCCGCAAGGAACTCGGTGTCGCCGCCTGACGGCCGTAACCCGCCATCGCACGGTCGCCCCCTTTCCCGCACTCCCCACCAAAGATCACATCCGCCAGGAACTCAACCGCGCCCCGCGTCGACTACTGGGAACGGGCGCGGCAGTGGCCGCCCTCGTACCAAGTGGACCTGGAGTGTTTCGATGCGTTCTCGCGTGTGGTGGCCTACGACGGCCGTGGTGCTCGGCCTCCTCGCGGCGGGGTGTGGCGATGGCGACAAGGACAAGGGCGCCGACAAGGACAAGGCGGCCGCCGCCGGGGCCTCCGTCTCCGGGGCCGGGTACCCCGTCGGCGTCACCGACTGCATGGGCGCCAAGACCACCTTCGCCGCCGCCCCGAAGAAGATCGTCACCAGTAACGCGGCGGGACTTGAGCTGCTGCTCCGGCTCGGCGCCGGGGACAAGGTCATCGGTACCGGCTTCCCGCCCGGCAAGGGCACCCTGCCCGCCGAGCTCGACGCGCAGGCGCAGCAGGTCAAGGTCCTCGGCAAGATGGTCATCCCGAAGGAGAAGCTGCTCGGGTCCGGCGCCGATCTGTACATCGACACCTTCGCCTCCATGGGCGGCATGGGTGGCGGCATGGGCGACACCCCCACCGACGCCGAGTACAAGGCCGCCGGGATCAAGCACGTCTTTCTGAAGTCCACCGCTTGCGCGGCCAACCGTAAGAGCCCCGTTACCGATCTCTCCGCCGTCCAGGACGACATCACCTCCCTCGGCGCCGTCACCGGCACCTCCGCCAAGGCCAAGGAACTCGTCGATGGCATGAAGAAGACCGTCGACGGTGTCCAGGCCGCCGTCCAATCAACCCCCGAGGCCTCCCGGCCCACCTACTTCTTCTTCGACTACGACGCCGGCACCAAGCAGCCCTCCGTCGTCTGCAACCGCCAGGTCGCCCACGCGGTGATCACCCTCGCGGGCGCCCGCAACGCCTTCGGCGACTGCGACGGCGACTTCAAGCAGGTCGGCTGGGAAGACGTCATCGCCAAGAACCCGGACTGGATCCAGCTCGGCGTACGCGACCGGGGCAGCGAGGCCGCCAACAAGGCGGCGTTCGACGAGGCGCAGAAGTGGCTCCAGGACAACGCAGCCACCAAGGGCCTGAAGGCCGTCAAGGAAGGCCACTTCGTACGCATCGGCTCCGAGCGGACCACCATCGCGGGCGTCGGCAACGCCGACACCGTCCGGGAGATCGCCAAGACGATCTATCCCGGCAAAAAGGTCGGCTGAGCCGCCGTGGTGTCCCTGCTGGCCGCGCGCAAGAGCGCCTCCCCGGACTCCCGCAAGGGCGTCAGCGCCCCCACCCTCGCCGTCGTCCTCTCCCTCGCCCTCCTCGCCGCCCTCACCGCCGCCGTGTCCTGGGGCTCGACCTCCATCCCGCCCGGCGAGGTGTGGGGCGTGGTGTGGCGCAGACTGTCCGGGGACGCGCCCCGGCCGGGCACCGACGACCTGATCGTGTGGCAGCTGCGGGTGCCGCGCGCGCTGCTCGCCGCGTTCGTCGGCGCCGGGCTCGGCGTCGTCGGTACGGCGGTCCAAGCCCTCGTACGCAATCCGCTCGCCGACCCGTACCTCCTCGGCATCTCCAACGGCGCCTCGCTCGGCGCGGTCGCCGCCATCGTGCTCGGGGCCGGGGCGGGCGGGGCGCTCGGGCTCGGGCTGTCGGGCGCGGCGTTCGCGGGCGCGCTCGCGACGTTCGCGCTGGTGTGGGCCGTGGCCCGGCGCGGCGGCGGGTTCGCGCCGCTGCGGCTCGTCCTGGCCGGGGTGGCCATCGGGCAGTTCCTGTCCGGCTTCACCAGCTACCTCGTCCTCCAGGCCGGGGACGAGCAGCAGACCCACAGCGTGCTGTTCTGGCTGATGGGGAGTCTGAGTGGGGCCACGTGGACGCTGCTCGCCGTTCCCGCCATCGCCGTTCCGCTCGCGCTGTTGATCCTCCAGGCCCGCGCCCGGGGCCTGAACGCGCTGCTGATGGGCGACGAGACGGCGGCCGGGCTCGGCATCGACGTCGTACGGCTGCGACGCGAACTGTTCCTGGTCACCAGCGTGCTCACCGGCGTCCTGGTGGCCGTCTCGGGGGCCATCGCCTTCGTCGGGTTGATGGTTCCGCATGTGTGCCGTCTGCTCATCGGCGGTGACCATCGGCGGCTGCTGCCGCTGTCGGCGCTCATGGGCGCACTGCTGCTCGTGGTCGTCGACACCGTGTGCCGTACGGCCATGGACGCGCAGGAGCTGCCCGTCGGCGTCGTCACCTCACTGATCGGCGCTCCGGCGCTGCTGTATCTGCTGGACCGGCGGCTGGGGAGCGAGAGTTGAGCACCGAGAGCACTGAACATCGGCAGTTGAGGATCGACGTCGAGGATCTGCACGTCGCCTACGGCGGTCGTACCGTCGTCTCCGGCGCGCATCTGCTCGCCGCCGAGGGCGAGATCACCGGCCTGGTCGGGCCCAACGGCAGCGGCAAATCGACACTGCTGCGGACCGTTTACCGGCATCTGAAGCCGTCCGCCGGGCGGGTGCTGCTCTCCGGCACCGATCTGCGCGAGCTGAGCCCCGTACAGGCGGCCCGGCACATCGCCGCGCTGCCGCAGGAGCGCGGCGGTGACTTCGAGTTGAGCGTGCGCGAGGTCGTCGCGATGGGCCGCACCCCGTACAAGCGGGCCTTCGCCGCCGAGGACTCCACCGACGCGGACATCGTGGCGCGCGCCCTCGCCGACGTCGGCATGGACGGCCACGCGGGGCGCCGCTTCACCGAGCTGTCCGGTGGCGAGCGTCAGCGTGTGCTGCTTGCCCGGGCCTTCGCCCAGCAGCCGGACGTCCTGGTCCTGGACGAGCCGACCAACCACCTCGACGTACGCCACCAGGTCGAGCTCCTCGCGCTGCTGCGGGCCCAGGGGCGTACCACCCTCGTCTCGCTCCACGACCTCAACGCCGCTGCCTCCGTCTGCGACCGGCTGCACGTCCTGCACGCGGGGCACGTCGTCGCGTCCGGCGCGCCCCGCGAGGTGCTCACGCCCGCGCTGATGGCCGAGGTGTTCGGGGTGCGCGCGGCCGTCGTCGACCATCCGCTGACCGGTGACCCGCTGATCGCCTTCGACCACCGGGCCCCGGCGGACACGGTCGCGGACGTGGAGGTGACGGTATGAGCCGCACACCTGACGCACCTCCGGTCGACCGGTGGTCCCTCGTCGCCGTCGCCGGTCTGCTCTCGTTCGTCGCGATGCTCGACATGAACATCGTCAACGTGGCCCTGGCCGACATATCCAGCGGCCTCGACGTGTCCGCCGCCACCGCCCAGTGGGCGGTCCTCGGCTACCAACTCCCCGTCGTCGCCCTGCTGTTGCCCGTCGGGCGCTGGCTGGACGGGGTCGGCCCGCGCCCGGCCCTGCTGACCGCGACCTCCGGGTTCGCGGTGTGCAGCGCGCTGGCCGCGCTCTCGCCGTGGGCGGCCTGGCTGATCGCCGCCCGGGTCGGGCAGGGCGCGTTCGGGGCGGTGCTGTTCGTGCTGATGCCCGTCCTCGCGATGCGGTCGGTACGGCCCGAGTTGCGCGCGCGGGCGATGAGCGTGCCCGCGACGCTGGGCCCGCTCGGCGCGGTGACCGGGCCCGCCCTCGGCGGGCTCCTCCTGGACCACCTCGGCTGGCGAGCCGTGTTCCTCGTCAAGATCCCCGTCTGCGTACTGGCGCTGGCCGTCGCGTACAAGGCGATGCCGAAGGACGGGCGTCTGCACCGGCCCGACCGGCGCTCGGCGGCCGACGCGCTGCTCGTCGGTACGGGGGTCACCGTCCTGCTGCTGACGCTGACCCTGGCCTCCTCGCACGGCTCGTGGTGGCTGGCCGCCGCGCTCGCCGCCGTACCGCCGCTGTGGTGGTGGCTGCGCGGGCCCGGCGGGCGGCCGGTGACCGGCGCGCTGCGCGCCTCGGGGCTGTACCGGGCGCACGGCGCGGTCCTGGCCCTCGCGGCCGGATTCGCCGCCATGCACTACGTGGTCGCCCTGCACCTCCAGCGCGACGACGGCTTCAGCGCCACCTCCACCGGGCTCACCGTGCTCGCGTTCCCGCTCGGCATGGGCCTCGCCGGACCGCTCGGCGGACGCCTCGCCGACAAGTACGGCGCCCGCCAAGTGGCCGCCGCAGGCGCCGTGATCACCGCCGCCGGGCTGCTGCTGCTCGTCCCGCTGGGCGACGACTGGTCCGTGCCGGACGTGGCCTGGCGCCTGGCGCTCGCGGGCCTCGGCATGGGCCTGAACGGCGGTCCCACGCAGGCGCTGGTCATGGGCGCCGCCGTGCCCGAGCTGGCCGCCACCGTCGGCTCGGCCGTGCAGCTCGCCCGCAGCCTCGGCTTCACCCTCGGCCCGGCCCTGGCCACCGCCGCGTGGGGGCTTGCCGGGGACGGGGACGGCGTACGGGCCGGGCTCGCGCTCGCCGCCGTCGCCGCCTGCCTGGCCGTGCCGTTGCTGGCCGTGCCGGTCCGGCTCCCCCTGAAGGCGCAGAGCACCGACCCGGTGCCCGCCGCCCGGCCCTGACCGCCCATCCCTAACCCTGACCCTGGAGTTGCCCCATGTGCGGAATCACCGGCTGGGTGTCCTTCCACCGCGACACCCCTGGCACCCGTGGCACCCGCGACCGGACCCGCGTCATCGAGGCCATGACCGCCGCCCTCACCCCGCGCGGCCCCGACGCGGGCGGTGTCTGGCTCGACGAGCACGCCGCGATCGGCCACCGGCGCCTGTCCGTCATCGACCTGGCGGGCGGCGTCCAGCCGATGCCCGACCGGCCCGACGCCCCCACCGCCGTCCTCTCCTACAGCGGCGAGGTCTACAACCACCACCAACTGCGTACGGAACTACGGCAGTTGGGGCACACCTTCCACACGCGCAGCGACACCGAGGTGGTGCTGCGCGCCTACGCCCAGTGGGGCGAGTCGCTGGCCGACCACCTCGACGGCATGTTCGCCTTCGCCGTCTGGGACGCCCGCGAGCAGCGCCTGCTCCTGGTCCGCGACCGACTCGGCGTCAAACCGCTGTTCTGGGCGGCCGTCGACGGCGGCCTGGCCTTCGCCTCCGAACCCAAGGCGCTCTTCTCCCACCCGGAGATACACCCCCGGGTGGACGCCGACGGCCTGCGCGAGGCGTACAGCCTGCTCTTCAACACCGGCCCCACGGTGTGGTCGGGCGTACGGGAGGTCGAGCCCGGCGGGCTGCTCGTCCTCGACCGGAACGGCATCCGCGAGCGCCGCTACTGGCAGCTGGAGGCCGGGGTGCACGGCGACGACCGGGACACCGCCGTCGACCGCGTCCACCACCTGGTGAGCGGGGCCGCCCGCGCCCAGCTGGAGGCCGACGTCCCGCTGTGCAGCCTGCTGTCCGGCGGCATCGACTCCACCGTCCTGACCGCCCTGCTCGCCGACGAACTGCGCCTGCGCGAGGGCCCGGACGCCCGTATCCGCTCGTACGCCGTCGACTACAGCGACCAGGCCGAGCAGTTCACCGGCGATGTGCTGCGCACCGGCCACGACACCCCGTACGCCATCGAGGCGGGTGCCCACATCGGCACCGACCACAGCACGGTCGTCCTCGACCCGCGCGCCCTGCTCGACCCCGAGCACCGCAGGGCGGTCGTGGTGGCCCGCGATTCGCCCATCGGCGTCGGCGACATGGACACCTCGCTGTACCTCCTCTTCGGGGAGATACGCCGCCACTCCACCGTCGCCCTGTCCGGCGAGGCGGCGGACGAGGTGTTCGGCGGCTACCCCTGGTTCCACAACCCCAAGGCGCTCGCCGCGAACACCTTCCCCTGGCTCCTGGTCACCGGCGACGAGGCGGCGATGCCGCTCAACCCGGATCTGGGCCTGCGTATCGGGGAGTTCCGCGACGATACGTATCGCAGTGCGCTGGCCGCCGTGCCGCACGCGGAGGGCGAGAGCCCCGAGGAGCACCGCCAGCGCGAGATGCAGCACCTGTCGCTGACCCGCTGGCTGCGCCAGCTCCTGCACCGCAAGGACCGGCTCAGCATGGCGCAGGGCCTGGAGGTGCGGGTGCCCTACTGCGACCACCGGCTCGTCGAGTACGCCTTCGCCACCCCGTGGGCGCTGAAGAGCTTCGACGGCCGCGAGAAGAGCCTGCTGCGCGCGGCGGGCGCGGGCCTCGCCCCCGAGTCGGTGCTGTGGCGGCCCAAGAACCACTACCCGGCCACCCACCACCCCGACTACAACCGCGGGCTGCAGAACATGGCCCGCGACGCGCTGAACGCGTACGGCGGCCGGGTCCGCGACCTCGCCGACGAGACGCAGATCAAACCGTTCCTCGACACCCCGCCCGAGCAGTTGCAGTGGGGCCACCGGCTCCGCCTCGAACGTGTCGTCGACCTCGCCCTGTGGCTGGAGCACCACCAGCCCGAACTCGCCCTCTGAGGAGCGCCTTTCATGACCATCCAGGAACCGCTGCCGGTCGCTGAGGCCGGTGGGGACGCCGCCGAGCCCGTCGTCCCGCTCATGGGCTGCCCGTACAAGCGCGACCCGTACCCGCTCTACGAGCAGATGCGCGAGGACGGGCCGATCCACCGCGTCCTGTTCCCCAGCGGGGTGAACGCCTGGCTCGTCACCGGGTACGAGGCCGCGCACTCGGCGCTGAACGACGATCGCCTGGGCAAGAACCACGACCGGGGCAACGACCGCTGGCGGGCCCGCGCCTCGATCATGCCCGAGCCGCAGCACTCCCAGCTCCAGGTCCACCTCCTGCACCAGGACCCGCCCCGGCACACCCGGATGCGGCGCTTCGTGACGGACGCGTTCACCCCGCGCCGCGTCGACGCGCTGCGGCCCCGCTTCCAGGAACTGGCCGACGCCCTCGTCGACGCCCTGCCCGAGGAGGGCCCCGCCGACCTCGTCGCGGGCTTCGCCGCCCACTTCCCCTTCCAGGTCCTCGCGGAGACCATCGGGCTCCCGGCGGAGCTGGCCGCCCGCTTCGACCGCGACTGGGGCAAGGTCGTCCAGCCGGTCGGCCCCACCGACCCGGGGCGGCCGATGTACGAGGCGCGGCTGCACGGCCTGCAGAGCTACATAGCCGAGGTCGTCGCCCACAAGCGCGAGGACGCGGGCGGCGACCTGCTCAGCCGTCTGGTGGTGGCCCGCGACGAGGGCGAGCTCACCCCGGAGGAACTGGACTCCATGATCTTCCAGCTCCTGGTCGCGGGCCAGGAGCCGGTCACCAACCAGATCACCACCGCGCTGATCGCGCTGCTGCGCCACCCGGACCAGCTGGCCCGGCTGCGCGACGACCCGGCGCTGCTGCCCCGCGCGGTCGAGGAACTCCTGCGCTACGACAGCGCCTTCGAGCTCACCACCTGGCGCTTCCTCGCGGAGGACAGCGACCTGCACGGCACGGTCGTACCCGCCGGGGACTCGGTGATCGTCTCCCTGTGCGCCGCCAACCGCGACCCGCGCCGCTTCGAGGACCCCGACGCGCTCGACCTCGACCGCTCCCCCAACCCCCACCTCGCCTTCGGCCACGGCATCCACTTCTGCCCCGGCGCCGCGCTGGCCCGGGCCGAACTCCAGATCGCCCTAGGCACGGTACTGACCCGGCTGCCGGGGCTGCGGCTCGCCGTAGCGGACGAGGACCTGGAGTGGATCCAGGCGGTGCTTGGCCGGGGGACGGCGCGGCTGCCGGTGACGTACGAGCGCCGGGTCTGACAGCTGACCAACCCCTGACAGCTGATCCCCCGGAGTCGCCGGGGGATCAACCTCACCCCAGTACTACGGCGCCCGGCACACGGCCGAGGCGCCATACCGCCATGCCCGCATGCCCCGACACACCCACCACGCCCTCATGGAGAAACCCCATGCCGCTGACGACCGCACCGGACCCCGTCTCCACGAGCCTGAGCGCCTCGATTCTGAACCTGCTGCTGCCACACCACCGCACGACGGACGACCACCGCGAATCTGCGGCCGACGCGGAGTCCTTCCCCCACCAACTACGCCAAATATCGGCCTACGTACGAGCCAACGCCCCCGTCGTCTTCACCCTGCCCGGCTTCCCCTGCAAGTCCCCCAACCCGGCCAAGGTCCTCGGCCACCTCCCCGACCAGGGCGAACGCCTCTCGCTCCGGTTCCTCGACTCCCTGTGCAGAGACATCGGCCGGATATACCCACCGGGTGCCCGTATCGTCATCTGCTCCGACGGCCATGTCTTCGGGGACCTCGTCCACGTCCCCGACGACCACATCGACGCGTACGCCGACGAACTGCGCACGCTCATCGCCGCGTCAGGCCTGGACCGGCTCTCCGTCTTCGACCTGCGCGACGTACTCGGCGATTTGTCGCACACCGACAAACGCACCCACGTCCACGACCGCTACGCCCCGAGCGTGGAGACCCTGCGCGCCGAGGTCCGTACGGACGAGCACACCCTCGCCCTCTACCGGGGCATCACACGCTTCCTGGTGGAGGACACGGCGGGCTTCACCGGAACACGGTCGGCCCTCCAGCGCGAATGCCGCGTACGGGCGTACGGCGTCATCCAGCGCAGCCGCGCCTGGGGCGACCTGATCGCCGACCACCACGCCCGTGCCGTACGCCTGTCCATCCACCCACAGCCGGTCGGCGCCCCCAAGTTCGGCATCCGCCTCCTGGACGCACCCGACGCCTGGACCACCCCGTGGCACTCGGCGGCGCTGCGGCGCGCGGACGGCACGTGGACCCTGATGCCGAGCGCGGCGGCGGCCCGGCTCGGCCACCTGGTCCACCAGGACGGCCGGCCGAGCCACTTCGAGGCGTAGGCCTCACCCGGTGGGCGCCGGGCAGATCCGCTTCGGCAGGCCGCCCGACAGGCTCCGGCGCTCCTCCGGGTCGAGGTCGCGGCCCAGGACCTTGCACACGCGGGTCTTCCAGCGGTCGGGGTCGAGGCGGAGCAGGTCCACCCGCGAGTCCTGGCCGACCCGCAGCAGCGCCTTGGCGTCCGGGGAGCCCGCGACGTAGGTCTGGGATTCGTCGAAGTCGTACGACTGGGCCCGGCCGGGGTCGGACGGCTGGAGGAAGCGTACGGAGGTGTCGTTGGCCAGGAAGAATTCGGAGGTGTCGCCCACGAATCCGGCCTTGAAGCCGTCGAACCGCTTCAGCGGGCCGATCGGCCCGTACACCTTCTGCGGGTCTCCGCCGGTCCGTACCGACCACAGTTCCACCATGTCGCCGCCCGTGCGCACCGCCGCGTACCGTCCGCTGCTGTCGAAGCCCGCGTCGATCACGTCCGGTCCCAGGCGAAGTCTCTTGTCCTCGCGGCCCGTTCGCAGGTCGACGAGGTGTACCTCCCGGTCTCCGGGGATGATGATTTGTACGTGGCCCGGCTCGGGGTGGCGGAACAGCCTGAACTTGGGGTGCTTGTCCTTGCTCACCCCCGTGTCGCCCACCTCGAACGGTTGCGACAAACGCTTTCCGGTGCGGGCGTTCCAGTGCTCGACCAGGCTGCCGGAGACGGTGACGAGTTCGTCGGTGGTGGTGAACACGTACTCCACCTGCTCGGGCTTGCCGTCCTTGTCGAGGGGCGGCTCGGCCGTGCTGATCCGCGCCACCTCGCGCAGGGTGGAGGTGTCCCGGATCATCACCGTGGTGCGGCCGACGAGGTCGGCCAGCAGTGTCTGTGCCCGGTTGACCTTCACATCGCCCGGCGGCTGTGGGGACGTCGCCGGGTCGCGTGTCACCTCGGCCAGGCGGCGCGGCGGGCCGGGGCCGTCGAACGACTCCTCGGTCGTGTCCAGCAGCACCAACTGCTCGCCTTTCTTGCCCACGTGGGCAAGCATCCTGTCGCCGCTGCCGAGCAGCACCGGCGTGCTGGAGATATCGGTGGTGTCCATGCCCAGCGACCACCCGGTGACGGCGGCGGCCTTGTCGTCCTCGCCCCAGGCGACCATGGTGAAGGCGGGCTCCTGGCCGAGGAGTCGCATGTTGGTGAGGGACGAGACCCGAGGGCCGAGCAGCGGCTTCATCTCCCTGCCCGGGCGGGTGTCGATGAGGTGCCAGCCGCCGGCCTGGTGCACCGCGTACTGCGTCCCCGTACGGTCGATGGCCAGGCCGTGGCAGGGCGAGTCTGCGGTGTGGCTGTGGATCTGGCGGCCGTCCGCGACCCGGATGGCCTGGTAGGTGGGGGTGCTCACGGTGGCGCCCGCCCGGCAGACGACGAGGACGCCGCCGTCGCCGGACAGGCCGAGCTGTACGACGCCCCCGTCCGTACTGGCCCGTTCCACCAACTGGCGTGTCTTTCCCGTGGCGATGTCGACCGCCACCATCGTCGACTCCTGGAGCGAGGGGCCGGGCCGCTGGGTCACCAGGGTGTTCTCGTCGGGGCCGTACCAGACCGCCTGGATCTTGGACCCGGACGGTGGCAGTTGCCGTCGCTCTTTCGTACGCAAGTCCCACAGCCACAGCCGCCCGTCGGCGTCCCTCGCGACCGCCCGGGCACCGCTCGGGGACAGGGCCGCGAAGCCGACCGAGCCCACGAACCCCAGCCGCTCGGGGGTCTTGAAGGCGCCGGGGATCGGTCGCGCGGGCCCCACCAGGTGCTCCGCTTCCCGAGCCACCGGATTCACCTCGTGCCACGACAGCGTGCCGTCCTTCTCCCCCAGGTAGGCGACCCGTCGGCCGTCCCCGCTCACCATCGGCGCGCCGACCTTGCCCGGCAGCGGTGTGCGCAGCACCCTGCCCCGGGCCCGTACGAACAGCGTCGCGCGGCCCGCCTTGGTCGTCACCAGCGTCACCGTGCCGTCCGCGCTCATCGCGACCGCGTCGATCTTCCCCTGAGTGCCCGTCAGCACCCAGTCCGCGTTCCTGAACTGGTCGTACCGGCGCAGCAGCGCGCTGCGGGCCTCCTGTGTGGGGGCGATTTCGTACGCGGCGATCGCGGCCAGGGCGGCCTGTCCCGGGTCGGTCTGGGTGAGGTCGCGCGACATGCTGGCCAGGGAGCGCGAGCGGGCCTCCGCCCGGCGCTGGTCGCTGACCCGCGACTGGTAGACCAGGAAGGTGCCGAGCCCGGCGATCAGCGCGAGCACCAGGGCGGCGGCGGTCCAGGCTGCGCGCAGCCGGGTGCGACGGGCACGGTGGCGGCGGCGGGCGAGGGCGAGGAACTCCCGTTCCTGCTCGCTCAGTTCGCGCTCCCGCCCGCCGCCCAGCCAGTGCTCGGTTGCCGCGAGCTGGCGCGCGCCGGGCAGCAGGTCGGCGGTCCGGCCACCCCGTTCCCAGCGCCGGCGGTCGTGGACCAGTTCCGCCCGGCCCGCCAGGAACTCGCCGTCGGCCTTGACCTGCTGCCGCAGCGCGGGCCAGGCCGTGACCAGCGCCTCGTGGGCGAGTTCGGCGGTCTCCGGCTCCTCCTCGCCGCCGTGCAGCACGAGCAGGCGCCGCTCGGCGAACGCCCGCGCCAGCGCCCACCGCTCCTCGCCCGCCTCCTGCCGGGTGAGTCTGCGGCGCAGCGGGGTCTCGCTGCCGGGGTGCACCCGGACCAGGCCGGTGAGCAGCCGCAGCGCCTCGGGCTCCGTCCCCGGGTCCACGATGTCGCGCCAGGCCCGCTCGGAGTGGAGCTCAAGCGCGCCGCGTACGCCGCCCATCTCCTCGTACGCCGCCGAGCGCAGCCGTCCGGTGGCCCGCCGCTCCCACAGCTGTTCCAGTACGAAGCCGAGCAGCGGCAGGATCCCCGGCTCGCCGCCCGCGTCGTCCAGGATGCGCTGCTCCAGGCCCGGGTCGTACGCGACGGCCGGGACGCGTTCCAGCGGCCGGACGACGACGTCGCGGAGCTGGTCGCGGGACATCGGCGTCAGCGGGAGCGTGGCGCCGCCGCGCAGCGCGGGGCCCAGGCGCGGGTGTTTGAGCGTCGCGTCCATGAAGTCGGAGCGCAGGGTGAGCAGGACGCGCGAGCCCGGTGCGGGGTGTGCGGGAAAGAGCAGGTCGGCGGCTTGGGCGAGCTCGTCCTCGGTGCGGTCGAGGAGGGCCTCGGCCTGGTCGAGGACGATCAGGAGCCTGCCGGACGGGCTGCCCGTAGCCCGGTGGAGGGTGTCGGCGAGGCCCAGCGAGGCGAGCCAGGTCTCGATCTGGTCGGCGCCGGAGGCCCGGGCGGGCAGCCCGTACCGCCCGGAACGTATCTGCTCGTACAGCTCGGTGGCGATCGCGGCCCGGGGGGAGGCGATGCGCCCGGCGTTCACCACCAGCACGTCGTATCCGGCCTGCCGCATCCGGGGGGCCACTCCGGCCAGGGCCAGCGACGACTTGCCCGAGCCGGAGGGCCCGTACAGCGTGACAGTCTGGTGCTCGCCCCGCAGGGCCCGGACCACTTCTTCGATGTCGTCGTCCCGGCCGAAGTAGACGTCCGCGTCGCTTTCCTGGAACGTGGCGAGCCCCCGGAACGGCGGGGCTGGGCTGATGACGGCAGCGAGCGCGGGCACCTCCCTGAGCAGGGTGCGGGTGCTGAGCACGAAGGCCTGCTGGGCGTCCTGTTCGGGCTGGGCGGCCACCACGAGGCCGACGGCGGCGCCGAGTTCGTTGTCCCAGACGGGGCTGCCGCTGAACCCCCGTCTGACGTGGGCGCTCTGCCCGTCGGCCCGGGAGAGCTGGATCCAGCCCTCGCTGGTAGCCCCGCTGAACTTCCCCCGGAACCACACCTCGCCCGGCTCCCCGCCGGTGAAACCGACGGCGCGAGCCCCGTGCTCCCAGACGGTGTCGGGGTCGGCCATCGGGAGGGGCGAGGCGCCGGGGACGGGCTCGGGCAGGCGGAGGACGGCTATGTCTCCGGTGCGGTCGGGGCGGATCGGTATCCAGTGCTCGACGACGGCGGTGACGGTGGGGGTGGGGGTAGGGGTAGGGGTGGCGGTTCGGGGCCGGTCGGGGGCCGGGGTGCCGTCGTTTGGACCTGCCGCCCCGGCCCCGTTCCCGGTCCCGGCCCCGTTCCCCGACCCGTTCCCGGCCAGCGGGAAGTCGACGGTGAGCTCGGCTCCGGCCGCCACGTCCTCCTGACGGGGCCGCCCCAGCGCGTCCGAGACCACATGGGCGCAGGTCACCACCAGATCGGGTGCGACGAGGGCGCCCGCGCCGCAGACCGCGCCGCCGCGCCCCGAGATCCGTACGACCGTCGAGGCCAGCACCTCGTCCGCACTCCGTGACTGAGCCCCCGTCACCACGTCCTCCGCATCCTCGCGCCCCCGGGATGGCGGGACGGCCGGGTCAACTCCCTTGCGCAGTATCGTCGGTCGCGCCGCCCCGTGTGTCACTCCTGTTCCAAGTCAGACTCACGGAGAAATTGGCCTCGGTGGCGGTGCTGGCGATGACGACGTCCGCCTCGGCCGACAGCGACACCCCGAATTCCAGGGTTATCTCGTCGGGCGAGTTCGCCAGATCCCTGAACCGTCCGACGAAACTCTCCGCGACGGGCCGTACGGTGTCCAGCATCTGCCCGAACGTCCGCTGGGCCCGTGTGACGGAGCCGTCGCCCCGGCCCACCCGTACGAGGCTCTCGTCCACCTCGCGGACCTGGACGCGAATCGTTTCGTCACTGCCGTCGGCCAGGGGCACTTCGACCGTACGGACAAGGCGTTCGCTCACGGCATCCTCCAGTTCGTCGGGAGTTGGGGATCATAGCGAGCGGGTGCGGGGCACCCGGTGGCGGCCTCGGGAACGGATCGCCCGCGAACGCCATCTACCGGGGTGCGCACCGACGGGACGGTAGAACTGGGCAAAGAGGATGCTCATTCACCATCCGGCCACCCGATAGAGAGTCTTCACGGTTCATGGGCCTGACAAGTACCACCGTTCTGCTGATGGCCGTGATCTGCACGGTGCTGCTGTTCGCCGCGACGATCTGGCTGTGGCCGTTCCTGGCGCGGCGGGCGTGGATGCCGGTCGTGGGCCGGGTGAGCCTGGTTCTGGCGATCCAGGTGCTGCTGTTCTCGTCGGTGGGACTGGCGGCGAACAGGACGTTCCTCTTCTACGGGTCGTGGGCGGACCTGTTCGGGCAGCAGACCGGTGTGGGGGTGCTCGGCACGCAGGCCATCGGCAACCCGGGGGTGAAGCTCGTGGGCAAGGAGGAGGTCCCCGTTCCGGGGTCCGGGACGCCCCACCTCAGCGGCGAGGTGCAGAAGATCTCGGTGCAGGGCGAGCGGTCGCGGATCGTCAGCCCGGCGTACGTGTATCTGCCGCCGGAGTACTTCCAGAAGGAGTACGAGAAGAAGACCTTCCCCGCCGCCGTCGTCCTCACCGGCTTCCCCGGCACCGCCGAGAACCTGCTGAAGGGGCTGCGCTACCCCAAGACGGCGTGGATGCAGGTCAAGCAGAAGAAGATGCAGCCGATGATCCTGGTGATGATGCGGCCGACGGTGGCGCCGCCGCGCAACACCCAGTGCATCGACATCCCCGGCGGCCCGCAGACGGAGACGTTCTTCGCCAAGGACCTGCCGAAGGCGATCTCGGGGACGTTCCGGGTGGGCACCGCGCCCCGTAACTGGGGCTTCATCGGTGACTCCACGGGCGGCTACTGCGCCCTGAAGCTCGCCCTCCAGCACCCCGAGGCGTACGCCGCCGGGGTGGGTTTGTCCGCCGACTACAACGCGGAGGTGGACCGCGACTCCGGCGACCTCTTCCACGGCAACAAGCGGGAGCAGAAGCGCGCCAACCTGCTGTGGAGCCTGGACCATCTACCGCAGGGCAACTCGTCGTTCCTGGTCACGACGTCGAAGCACGGCGAGACCAACTACCGGGCGACGCAGCAGTTCATCGCGAAGGTGCGTGCCCCCGCCCGCGTCTCGTCGATCACACTCGACACGGGCGGACACAACTTCAACACGTGGCGGCGGGAGATTCCGCCGGCGCTGGGGTGGTTGGGCGGGCGGCTGCGGGCGGGATGAGGGTCCAGAGCCTTCATCTTCATTACGCGACCTTCGCCACCTTCTCCACCTTCTCCGCCAGGAAGTCCTCCCAGGTGCGCGTCCCCACGACGGCGCCCTCCGTGAGGGAGAGGTTGTCCCCGGCGCGGTAGGCGCGGCCCGCCTTGCCCGGCACCCGTACGGGCATCATCAGCCGGTGCTTGCCGCGCGCCTGGAGGTACGTACGGTTCAGGTCCCCCATCCCGTACACCCTCGGCCCGGCGAGATCGGCCACCAGCCCGGCAGGCTCACCCAGGACCAACTCCACCAGCCGTGCAGCGACTTCACGCGAGTCGACCGGCTGAAAACGAATGCCGCCCGGCACCGGAACCACCGGCATCTTGGCCATCTTCTCCGCCATGGTGAGCACCAGGTCGTGGAACTGGGCCGCCCGCAGCGTCGTCCACGGAATCCCGGACTCCTCGATGGCCCGCTCGGCGCCGAGCTTGGCCTGGAAGTAGCCGAGAGGGACGGTGTCGGCGCCGATGACGGAGATGTAGACGAGGTGCTTGACCCCGGCGCGGGAGGCGGCGGCGACGAGGTTGCGGGTGGCGACGTCGTCCCCCTTGGGCCCACCGGCAAGATGAAGAACGGTCTCGACCCCGTCCACGGCGGCATCGATCCCCTCCCCCTTGAGCAGGTCACACCCCACGTACTCAACACCGCTGTCGCTGCTCTGACGGGGGCTCCGGCTGAGCACACGTACGGTACGCCCGGCCTTCCGCAGGAGGGGAACGACGTGGTTGCCGAGGGTGCCGGTGCCGCCGGTGACCAGGATGGGCTTCGCCATGACTCTTCGCTCCAGAACTCGCCTTCGTGCCCCGCCGGTTCGGCGAGGGGAGCCGCACTTCTCGGTGGCTCTGCTTCTGTGAAACGCGGGGGCGGGGGAACGTGACACGATCACGAGAAGTTTTTTCGGAGGGGTCACCTATCACGGCGTGATGGCCTCGGCAGTGCCGACGCGGCAGTTGGGCACCGGCGCGGTGAGCGCCCGGCGGCTGCCCACCGGTCTTCATCGTTCGCGCCGGGGGTTACTCATCCCCGAGGCATAAGCGCAGCAATTCCATCAAGGGACTACTCCCGAAAAGCATTTCGTCCTGATGAGTGCCTTGGGTGTGCCCTTCTCCAGGGAGCCAGTGACCGGCGGCAGGCGCATGGCTACGGTCATTCACAGGCTCCACCTCCCTCAGTCGCCACTTCACCAAGCCGCGCCCGGGCAAACCATCCCTCGAATACAGGAGAACGTCATGCGCATCTCTCAGAAAAGTTCCCGCCGCCGGAATCTCAAAGGGCTACTGGCAGCGACCGGCACTGTCGCGCTCATCGCAGCGTGCCCGGCAACAGCGACAGCGGCCAGTCCCGCACCGGTAGGCCAGCAACAGAAGATTCACCCCATCATCGGCGGCAAAGAGGTACCCGTCGACGGACTCCCGTTCATGGCCGCCCTGCTGCACAAGGGCAAGGGCAGCGCTTCAGATCGCCAGTTCTGCGGCGGCTCGCTGATCGACCCTGAGACGATTCTGACGGCCGCCCACTGTGTCGCAGGCGAGACCGCCTCCAAGATGGAGGTAGTTGTCGGGCGCACGGTGCTGTCGAATGACCGCCAGGGGCAGGTCCGCAATGTCGACGAATTCGTCGTCCATGCCCGTTACGCCGACTCGGGCAATGACTACGACGTGGCTCTGATCACCCTCGACAATCCCGTCGAAGGAATCACCCCCGTCAAACTGCCGACCCCGGGCACGGATGCCCTGATCCGCCCTGGTGCACTGGCCACGGTCGCCGGTTGGGGCAACACCGACACCTCGATGGACCACTTCCCGGACCGGCTCCGCCAGGTGGATGTCCCCATCCTCTCGCACCCTGAATGCAAGACGAGCTACCCGGATTACAACGAGCAGGTCAATGTGTGTGCGGGCGTCGAGGGCAAGGACTCCTGCCAAGGAGACAGCGGAGGTCCGTTGTTCCGCACCGTACCCGGCAGGCAGGACCCGATCCAGATCGGAATCGTCTCCTACGGCGACGGCTGCGGCGAACGGGGGGCGCCCGGCGTCTACACCTCCACCAGTTCGGCCGAGCTGTGGGACACCTTCGCCCCCGACAGCGCGGCGGGGAAGAAGTTCCAGCACAAGCTCGGCCGGTAGCATCGCCCGGCATCGGTGAGACAACAGGCCTCCGCCTCGGCTTTCGCGAGGCGGAGGCCCACCCTCCTCGACCCCTGCCGTCCCACCCGGCGGACGTTCGTGTCCAACGCCCTAGCGCGGCCGGGCAGGCGCGGTGCTGACGACGGTTCCGCCTGCCGGGGCGACCATGTCCCTGGCCGATACGCCCGGCTGGACCCGGTCGGCCCTCAGCCGGAGGTCCGGATGCGTGAGCAGCGTCGCGACAATGGCCGGGACCTCGTACATCACATACGTGGCCGCGATGCACTTGCGGGCCCCGCCGCCGAACGGCAGCCAGGTGTAGATGTCCGGCCTGGCGTCACCGAGAAATCGTTCGGGGCGGAAGGCCAAGGGGTCGGAATAGGTCGCGGCCCTCCGCTGGGCGCCGTAACTGTTGCCCGCGACATGAGTTCCGACCGGCAGCTCGTACCCGCCGACGGTGAATCCGGGCTGGAGCACCAGCCTCGGGATGATCGGGTTGATCGGGTAGAGACGCATCGCCTCGGTGACGGCGGCGTGGAGGTAGGGCAGTTGCTCCAGGTGGGGGACCGCGAGCCTGTCCCCGGCCGTGGCCCGGTCGATCTCACCTCGGATCCGGTCGACGACCTCGCGGTGGGAGAGGATCGCCTCAAGCACCCATGCGAGGGTGTACGCGACGGTCTCCTGCCCTGATCCGAGGAGCATGACGACGATGTCGCGGACAACGGAGTCGCTCAGCGGCTCCCCGTCGTTCTTCTCCGCCTGATGCAGCGCGGTGATGATGTCGTTCTCCACCGGACGAGGCCGCTCGCGGCGCTCGGCGATCTCCTTGTAGAGCAACTCGTCCATCCGGCGGCGGGCCTTGTGATAGCGGCGCCAGGGGCCGACGTTCATGTTGATGAGCGCCGGGATGTTGAAGACCGCCGCTTGGCGGGATTCCTTCAGGAAGTCCAACAGAACGGTCTTGACGGACTCCGACTCTTCCGGCTGGTCGAAGCCGAGGAACTTCTTGATGAGTACGTCGGTGGTAATGGACGCCAGGTCCCCCGCCATGGATATGTCGGCCCGCGCAGGCCATCGACTCATGGCGTCATACGTTGCGTCGATGGCGATCTGCTGCCCCTTCTTCAGGTTCTCACGGTGGAAGTACGGCATGAGAAACCGCCTCTGCCACGCATGCTCGGAACCGTCCCGGGTCAGCAGGCTCTTCCTGCCGAAGACGGGGTCCAGCATCCACCTGGCCCGGCCCGCCGACAGCACGGCGGGAGGTGCCGTGAAGATCTTCTTGATGTCGTCGGGATCGCTTGCCACGACGAAGTCGCCCCAGCCCCATATCCTCATCGCGAAGAGGTCGCCGTAACGTGCCTGGTTGTCGGCCAGTACGGCGTAGGGCGTGCGCGCGAGCTGGAGCGCCTGGATGAGGGAACTCTTCGAGGGGCCGGGCGGGAGGTTACGAGAGGTCACGCCGCTGCCCCCCTTTCCCGCTCTTTGCCGAGGTCGTACCCGTACAGTTTGCTTGCACGATTGGGCATCAGCCGTATCAGACAGGCAAGGAACGCATACCAGCGACGCGGGACACTGACAACCTTTCCTTTTCGCAGGTCGGCCAACGCGGTGCGGACAAGGAAATCGGGAGCGATCCACCCGAAAGACGTCGCGTCCCGGATTCCGGCGGAGGCATTGAACTCGGTGCGCACATCGCCCGGGCACAGAGCCATCATCCTGACGTTGCTGGCCCGGACGGCCCGGCTATACGCCATCGCCTCCGTGTGGGAAAGCACCAGGGACTTGCTCGGTCCATAGCTGGAGTCGAGCCACGCCGGAGCCATTCCCGCGATGCTGGATACGTTGATGATCGCCCCCCGATCGCGCTTGAGCATCATCTGGAGAGCCGTCAGCGAGAGCTCGACCTTCGCCAACCCGTTCACCTCCAGGAGATACATCTCGTCCTCGACCGGGTTGCGGCTCGCCGGCATCGCGTACCCGATCCCCGCGTTGTTGACCAAGAGGTCGATGTCCCCTTGCCGCAACCGGCTCAGGACCGCGGCCCGTCCGGTCTTGGTGCCGAGATCCGCTGCCAGGATCTCGGCTTGGGAGAAGGACATGTCGGACAGCTCCGCCGCCGTCTCCTCAAGCTTCACCTCACTGCGGGCGACGAGGACGAGCCGGTAGCCGCGAACCGCCAGTTGTCGGGCGAATTCGCGCCCGATTCCGGAACTCGCGCCCGTGATCAGGGCCGTGGGAGACGACACACTCGAACTGCTTTCTGTGCGGGCTGCGCGGGGACGCTCGGCTTCACGACGCCGGCTGCTCGGTGCCGAAGCCGGGGATCGTCTCCCGGAGAGCGGCGAACGCGTCGACGATCTTTTTGATGTCGTCGTCATCGAACCCGGCGGTGACGCTGAGGCGGAGCAGTGGATCGGGAGAGCCCGGCGGGATGAAAGGGTTGGCATAGACGCCGTGTTCCGACAGCAGCCTGCTCTGCGCCTCGATCGCACCGATCATCTCCTTCTGGAGCAGGTCGAGATCGCCGCTGGAACCGAAAAGGCCCTTGAGGGAGACGGGGACAACGGGGGTGACACCCGTCGCATCGAATCCCAGAGCGCGAAGCTCCTCGCGCAGGGTGTTCGCCATGTGGAGCGCGTGATCAGAACGGTGCGGCTCCTGCCGCATGATCTCCAGAGCGCACAGGGCGGCAGCGGTCAGGGCGGGGGCCAGGGCGGCTGCGAACATATGGCTCGGGCACTGTGCCGCGAAATGGTGCATGGCTTCTCGGGAAGTACACAGGAAGCCACCCGAGGAGCCGAAGCTCTTGCTGAACGTACCCGTGATGTAGTCGATTTGATCAGCAAGACCGAAGTGCGCGGCGGTGCCTCGACCAGCACCCAGGACGCCCACACCGTGCGCGTCGTCCAAGAAGATCTCCGCACCGAACTCCCGCGCGACGGCCACGATGTCGGGCAGCGCGGCGAGGTCGCCCTCCACGGAGTACGTGCCCTCGACGACGATCAGGATGTTGCTGGTTTTCTCCGAGACCTTCTGGAGTCCAGCCCGCAACTCGGACACGTCGTTGTGGGCGAACCGAGCGACATACTTGGGGCGGCCGAGCCTGATTCCGTCGATCAGGGAAGCGTGGATCGACTCATCGCTCACGACCGCGGTGTCGTAGTTGAACCGGATGATCTGGGAGAGCGGGCCGACGTTGGCCAGCAGGCCGGCGGCGAACACCATGCCGGCTTCCTTCCCGACCCACTCGGCCAGCTCGTCCTCCAGCTGGGCGTGGATGTCGAGATACCCGTTCATCAACGGGGACCCGGTGATGCCCACGCCGTAGCGGTCGATCGCGTCGTGCGCCGCCCGGGTGACCCGGGGATCGGTGGACAGGTCCAGATAGTCGTTTCCGGCGGCGAGCAGCGTGGGCTCGCCGTCGAACTCGATGGTCGTTCCGCTTTTCCCTGTCACTTTTCGGTAATAGGGGTTCCCCACTTCATTGATTTTCGCATACCTGACGCATACGGGGCAGGATTCCGCACGGTGGAGCGGCATGATGTTCTCTCCTCGGATCACGACACCTGAGGCACAGTCACGGCCCAGGAAATCGTGGCCCTCTTCGTGGTTCAAGGGATGGGGAGGTGCCTCGCACGTGCCCAGCGGCTTATTCAGGTGGGGCGCCGATCGTCTCCACCTAAGTCATTCCTGATGCCGACTTCCCGAACTTTCGTCTGCGGTTGACTCTTCAGCAGTTCACGATCAGACCGCAGGGAGAAGCCGATGAAGCAGATGAGGCAGCTGCACTCCAGGAGGAAGCGGAAGAGAGTCCTGGGGTCCGCTGCGGTGATCGCCACCCTCGGACTCGTTCCCACCGTCGCGATGGCGACACACGACGACCACGGCGGGGGAAACCTGTCCGGAAGTCTGGAGGCCGGAAGCGGGAACACCTGGTACGCGGGCGGAAAGTTCCGTATCTCCAACAAGTCCGGAACCCCCGCTGACAGCTGGAAGCTCGAATTCGACGTCGTAGGAGGGAAATTCGACAACCATTCGTCCTGGAACACCACGGCCGTCCAGTCCGGCGGCCACGTGAAGCTCACCCCGAAGGAAGGTCATCCGCTGCGCCCCTCGGGCACGCAGGACGTGTTGTGGGGCATCAGCGGGCAGGGCACCTCCGGACTCCGCATCACGAACTGCTCGCTGGATGGGGACTCGGTCAAGGGATGTGAGAGCGACGGGCACGCGCATCCGGCCGAGCCCGAGGAATCCGCCAAGAAGCCACCGGCTGCCCCCGCCTCCCCGGCTGCCCCTCCCGTCGTACCCGCTCCCGCGGAGCCGGACAGCCGCGCTCCCGCGCCGGACGGCGGCAGCCCCTCCGGCACCACGGGGGCCGCGCTCGCCGGTCTCTCCGTCCGCGCGGAATCGAAGACGGACGGCGCCACCAAACTCCGTCTGCTCCAGCTGACCTGGGCGGCGCCCGGCGGCTCCGACGCGATGCGGCGCTACGAGGTGTACGTGGACGGTCGGCTCGCCTCCACCGTCTATACGACGGCGGTGCGCGGAAAGGTCGCACAGACACTGCCCGTCGGCTCGTCCCCCGTATCCGCCATGAAGATCAAGATCAGGGCTCAGCAGAACGACGGACGTTGGAGTGCCTTCTCCTCCGAGCAGACGGTCTCCGTCCCGTGACGGTGACCGCTCACCCCGCCCCCGGGCAACCGACGAGTAGGCAGATCATCACCATGAGGAAACACCTCGCGGCCACGGCCTGCGCGCTGCTGCTGGCTCCCCTGGCCCTCACCACCGGGGGCACGGCCTCCGCACACGGTACGTCGTCGTCTCCCCCCAGCCGGGCCCTGGTCTGCAAGGACCTCGGAGTCGTGAAGGGGGGCGGCGGCCGTACGCCGAACAAGGCGTGCAACGCCGCCTATCAGCGCAGTGGGGAGTCCCCTTTCAGCGACTGGATGAGTGTGGCGCAGATCGACGTGGCCGGCCGCCACCGGTCCTTCCTGCCCGACGGGAAGCTGTGCAGCGGCAATCAGCCCAAATTCTCCGGGCTCGATCTCGCGCGTGACGACTGGCCCGCCCAGAAGCTGCCGTCGAACACCGAGCAGACCTTGGTGTTCAAGGAGACGGCCCGCCACGCCCCCAGCCACTTCGAGTACTACGTCACCAAGGACGGCTACAACCCCACCAAGCCGCTGGCCTGGAAGGACCTGGAGGCCATCCCCTTCCTCGTCGCCCAACAACCCGCGCTCGACACCCGGACGAGCTGGGCCACCCAACTGCCCGCCAAGAAGGGCAGGCATCTCGTCTTCACCATCTGGCAGCGCGAACTCCCTTCCAGCGGGGAGGCGTTCTACGCCTGCTCGGACGTGGACTTCACCTGACGGACAGGTTCCACGCGACGGGTTCGAGCGGGGCGCCGGGGTTGTCCGGGGTCCCGGGTATCGCGCGAGTGATCCCCGCGTCTGTGACTGTCCAGGATTGGCCCGGGGACGATTCGATTTCCGCGGTCCGCTTTCCGTCACATGTCACGACGGTCAGACTCACCTTGATGAAACCGGTCATGGTGAACCATCCGCCGGCCGGTTTGAAGTAGCCGCCGAGAAACGCCAGCACCTCCTCCTTCACGTCCTCGCTCCCGCCGGCCGGAATCCTCAGGAAGGGGCTGGGGGCGGCAAAGGTGCTGAAGGCCGGCATCACATAGATGTCCCGGTCGAGATGGTTGGTGACGCGGATGTCCTGGTTCGCACCCCATGCCATGACGTACTCCTCGCTCGGCGCCGGACCCGCCCACCCCTTGCCCGATCCTCCGTCCCACCAGGGCGGAACTTGAACGCTTTTGCACGCATGCGAGCAACGCACCCGAGGCGTTGTCACCGGCCGAACGATTGCTTGAAAACGTCGTGCGCGGGCGTTAGACATACTCGCAGACCGGCACGTTTCCCCTTTAATGAGGTTGACTGCATGACCGAGCTCGCTTCAGCGTTGACCGACGAACAGAGCACACTGGTTCTCATGGGGCCGCTCACCGAGACAGCTCCTCTTGTGAGCCATGGGGAAATACAGGTGGGGGTACTGCGAACGGCCGGTGAATACGCGCTGATCGCCTGCGAACCCGCGCGGGCGGGGGCGCCGCTGTTCGAGGTGCACGGCGAGCCGACGAACGTACCGAGCCGGTATTCCGTACAGGTCGGCAAGGACGTGCACCTCGATCTGCCCGAGGGTGTGGGGAACGAGGAAACCATGGACGCGTACTTCTGGCGGTTCATGAATCACAGTTGCTCGCCGAATTCCAGGATCGCGGGGCGGCAGGTGCTCGCGGCCACCGACATCGGTGTGGGCGACGAGATCACGTTTCACTACAGCACCACCGAGTTCTTCATGGCCGAGCCGTTCGACTGCCGGTGCGGGAGCGTGAACTGCGCGGGCCACATCGCCGGCTTCACGATGGCTTCGGACGCCGAGCGCGAGCGGCTGCGGCCGTGGCTGGCTCAGCATCTGCTGACGGGCGGCCCGGCGCCTGTTGCCAGTGCGCCGGAGCCCGTCGGCCCGGCCGCCGCACCGTGATCCTCGCGGCCGTACGGCCTCCCGGCGCCCCCACATGAGGCGGGTCCGGCTCTCGCGTGCCGACGTGACCGCATCGCTCGTGGTGTTCCTGGTGGCGCTGCCCCTGTGTGTCGGGGTGGCGGTGGCCTCGGGGGTGCCTGCCGAACTGGGGCTGGTCACCGGCATCGTGGGCGGACTGCTCACCGGGCTGCTGCCCGGCAGCAGCCTCCAGGTCAGCGGGCCCGCCGCCGGACTCACGGTGCTGGTGTACGAGGCCGTGGAGACGTACGGGCCCGGCGCGCTCGGTGTCCTCGTGCTGCTGGCCGGGCTGCTCCAGATCGCCCTGGGCGCGCTGAAGCTGGGGCGCTGGTTCCGGGCGATTTCCACCGGGGTGGTCCAGGGCATGTTGGCGGGGATCGGGGTCGTCCTGGTCGCCGGGCAGCTCTACACCCTCACCGGCGCACACGCCCATGGCAGCGGGCTCGCCAACCTCGCCGGGCTGCCCGACCTCGCCCTGCACACCGTGCGTTCCGACGACGCCGCCACCGCCCTGGGCATCGGCGGGAATACCATCGCCATCCTGATCGGGTGGCCCCGCTTGCGCCGCGCCGCGCGCGTCCTGCCCGCGCCGCTCCTCGCCACCGCGCTGGCCACGGGCGCGGTCGCGCTGCTCCATCTACCTGTACCGCGCCTTGAGGTCAACGGACTTGCCTACGCCGTCTCTCTGCCCGAGCGCGAGGACTTCGGCCGCCTGACCGGCGGGCCGGTGCTGCTGAGCGCGCTCGGCACGCTCGTGGCCTTCACGCTGATCGCGTCGGCCGAGTCCCTGTTCAGCGCCGCCGCGGTGGACCGGCTGCACGACGGGCCGCGTACCGACTTCGACAAGGAGCTCATCGCGCAGGGCGTGGGCAACTCGGTCTGCGGGATGCTCGGTTCGCTGCCGATGACCGCCGTCATCGTCCGCAGCGCCGCCAACGTCCAAGCAGGCGCCCGTACGAAACTCTCCCGCGTCCTGCACGGCATCTGGCTGCTGCTCTTCGCCGCCGCCTTCCCGGCCGCTCTGGGTGTCATCCCGCTGGCCGCGCTGGCGGGGGTACTCGTCCACGCGGGCTGCAAGCTCATCCCCGTACGGGACTTCGTCCGGATGTGGCGCACCCACCGGGCAGAAGCGGTCGTCCTGGCCGTCACCGCCTCCGCGATCGTGGCGACCAACCTCTTCGAGGGGGTACTCGCTGGGCTGCTCGTCGCCGTCGCCAAGTCGGCGTGGGAGACGTCTCGGGTGCAGTTGGAGGTCGAGGACACCGAGGGGGGCGGCCTGCGGGTGCGCGCCACCGGCAACGCCACCTTCCTGCGACTGCCCGCGCTCCTCGACCAGCTGGAGGCGCTGCCGCGCGACCGCCCGCTCGAACTCGACCTCAGCGGGCTGCGCCACCTCGACCACGCCTGCGCGACCGCGTTCGAGAGCTGGTCGAAGCAGGCCCATCACCCGGCTCGGACGCACCGGCTCCCGAGCGCGCGGCCCGCGTAGCGCCGCCCGAGGCGTTCAACAGGGCGGGAACACCGCCATGCCGGGCTTTCGGCGCGACCCACCGCGCAGTCGCAGTCTCTCCTGCTCGACCGTCACCAAGGCCAGTTCCAGAGCGTCGATACGGCTCCGGAGACCAGCCTGCTGTTCGAGCAACCTGCGGCACTCGACGAGCAGTTCGTCGCGCTCCTCCTCCAGCGCCACGGCCTCCTGCGCATCGAGCTCGCCGGTGGCCGCGGCCATCCGGAGCTCGGCCAGTTCGGTGGTACGGATCAGCTGGTACGACGAGAAATGCACGCGGACCTTCCCAACGGGCCGTGGTCCGACCGTGGTCCGGCCGGGGCAGCTTCGAGCTCCCGGCAGCGAGTATCACCGCTGCGGTGCCGTCCGCGGAGAGGTACGGGACGTGCCTCGCAGGTGCCTCCTTCTGAATCCGGGTACCTCCTCCTGGGTCCGCGTGCTTCCACCGCCGACCGATTGCAGACACCTCCTTCCACGGATGGATCCGCATTCCCGATCGTCTGCCTTTGGATATCTCCCAACAGACGAAACGGACGAGTGGACATCAGCTTGCCCCCTATCTCCTGGAGCAGGTTTGCACAAAAGGAAGCACAATATACGAGCATTACTCGCAGTAAGTCTGACCCTGAGTGCCGGGGGCACCGCGCTCGCCATGAACGCCGCACACGGCTCCGCCCCGCAGCAGTCGAGCGTCAGCAGCAAGAAGCCCGGCGCCTGCGCCGGGGTTCCCGCCCCGGGACGGGGTCTTCCCACCCCGGGACGCGCGGGCAGCGAGCCTGACACCCCCTCAGCTGTCGATCCCGCCACACCGGCTGCACCCGACACACCCGCCGCACCGGCCGAACCCGGCGCGCCTGCCGAACCCGCCGCACCCAGCACGCCCGCCGAACCGACTGCGCCCGATGCCGGAGCCACCGCCGAGGCCAGCCCCGAGGCCGGTGCCAGTACCGGTGTCGGCGCCGAGCCCGGTGCCGAAGCCGGTTACAAGGCCGATCCCGGCGTCCCCGAACCCACCAATGGTGCCGCCGGTGCCGAGGGTACGAGCCCTCCGGGTGCCAACGGCGACGCCACCCAGCCCACCGAACCCGCCCCACCCGCCGACGGCAGCGCATCGCCGAACTGCCGGGGCAACGAAGGCAAGCCCGCGGCCATTGTCTCCATGGGCGACAGTTTCATCTCCGGTGAGGGAGGCCGGTGGGCGGGCAACGGCAGTTATTGGGGGCAGAACAGCGGATCTGTCCTGGGGACCGACCGGGCAGCTATGAACTGCAACGCGTCCGAGAGCTCGTGCACCCAAGACGTCGCCCGGATTTATGGAGACACCGCGGACAACTGCGACCGCTCCGACGTGGCAGAGATCAAGGGAGCGGATATTGACGGGATCCCGCCGGACCGACGCTTCAACATCGCCTGCTCCGGCGCCGAGACGAGGCATGTGATCAGCGAGAGCTTCAAGGGCGAGAAGCCGCAGACGGAACAGCTCGCCAAAATCGCATCGTCCAACAACGTCAAAGCGATCGCGTTGTCCATCGGCGGAAATGACCTGAAGTTCGCCGACATCCTCGAAAGCTGCGCCAAGCAGTTCCTGAATCCTGTAGGCGGCCCCTGCAAGGGCGATCAGGAGCCCAATTTCTCGGGCAGCCTTCAGCGCATGAAGACCGGAGTCGCTTCCTCGGTGGATGCCATCCGCAAGGTGATGCGTGACGCCGGCTACGACGACGGCGCCTACACGCTGGTGCTCCAGTCCTACCCGAACCCGCTGCCCGCCGCCGACCAGATCCGCTCTACCAGCGAGAGCTACCGCCGCTACACCAGGGACGGTTTCCCCTTCTACAACGCGGATTCCAACTGGGCACACAAGTCCGTCGTCCCCCGTATCAGTGCAACGCTGCGCGCTCTGGCCAAGAGCAAGGATGCCGTCTTCCTCGACCTGGCTGATGCGTTCGCCGGGCACGAACTGGGCGCCAAAACCTCCCAGTTGGCGGCTAAGGACAATACCTCGGCCAAGCCATTGACCGGAGATCGAGCCGAATGGATCCGCTGGATCCCCTTTCTGCTCAAGGTCGGAGTCACGCAAGGGAGCAAGCAGGAGGCAGTTCACCCCAACGCCTACGGCCAGAAGGCGCTCAGCCGCTGCCTGACCGAGACCGTTCGCCAGCACACCGGCGGGCAGAGCGAGTTCAGCTGCAAGGCCGCCGGCGGCGGAGGGCCGGAGACGGTACAGGTCTCAGCCGGCGGAAGCGGGTCGGTGTCTACGCCAGGGGGTGGGGCCGATTGACGCTCGTCTGACCTGAGATGTCTCCCCCTTGGGCGCGTGGGAAACCATGCGCCCCTACCCCCTGGAGCAGATTTGCACAAAAGGAAGCACAAATTACGAGCAGCACTCGCAGTGAGCCTGACGCTGAGTGCCGGGGGCACGGCCCTCGCTGTGAACGCCGCACACGGCACCACCCCGTCACACTCGAACGTCAACAGCAAGGCGTTGGCCGCTTGTTCCGGCCTCCCCGCCCCTGGTGCCACGGGCGGCACGCCCGCCACCGCCGGAGGCACTGCCGCAGGCACCGGCGGTACCGGAGTCCCCGGCCGCGCTCCTGGGACCGCCGGAAGTACGGGTGGTAGCGCCGGCACCGGCGCCAAGGACGGCCCTTCCAGCGCCACCACCACCCCCACCACCCCCACCAAAGAACCTGACGGTACCGACGACAAGAAACCCCCCACCAACACTCCCACCCAAGACCCTGCCGACACCGGCGACCAGACCGGCGCCGCCAAGTCTCCCGCCCCCGACACCGCCGACATCCCGGAACCCACCGCCAGCCCCGACGACAGGAGCACCCCCGACAACAGCAACGCACCCACCGACACCGACACCGACAAGGAGGCACCTGCCTCCAGCACTGACACCGAACTCCCCACCGACGGCACAAACGTCACTGGCAACGACGACGACAACACCAACGCACCCGAAGGGAGCACAGCCGAGGAGGACGAACAAGCCGAGCAGGGCGAACAAGCCGAGGAGCCCGGACAAGCCGAGCCGAGCGACCAAACCGACGAAGGGGCAGATGTTCAGACCGAGGCCGCGCCCGGATGCCCGCCCGCCGGGGCAGGAGGAACGGGCAGCACCACCCCGGCGCCCCCGGCATCCCCGGCACCTCCACGGCCCGCAACGCCCTCGACTCCGGCGAAGCCGGTGACCGAGGAGGACCCGTCGGCGGGCATCGACATCCACTGCGTACCCGCCGAGAAGAAGGCGGCGAACAAGCCGCAGAGCAGCATCTGCCCCACCGACCCCAAGAGCGGCGGGCCAGGTCGACAGGGTCGTAGCGCACCGACATGGGCCGAGGGGCCGGGACTTCCTTCGGCGCAGAATCCGGGAGCCGTATTCACCAAGGAACTGTACGAGCGGATCGCGAATCTGAAGAACGACGATTTCGTACGGATTCGGGACCGCGTTCTTCAGCAGTCCCCCTCGGATCCCGGATGGGCACGGCTGCAGCGCAGTTTCTACGCGAACGGCTGCACAGGAGTGTCGTGGGTGAGTCAGCAGACCCTCAACGCCTGCCTTCAGCACGACTTCCGATACACCGCTGGTCCCAACCTGTCCCCGGGGACCTTCTCGTCCGAGAGGGACGCTGCCAATGTTCAGCTCGGAGACAATGTCGGCGGCGGCACGGGCTGGTTGGCGAAGTGGCTGACAAAGGCCGCCGGGGGGCTCTTCTACTCGGCTACGCCGACAGCCGGCCGGCCTGTGGGAGACCTTTTCGGAATCATGAAGCAAGGTGCGTGACATGCCGGATGGGCAGGGGGGCTGACGGGGTGGCGCGGGGCGGTGCGGAAGAACTCGGCCGTCCGGCGTCCCCCGTCCCCGTCACGTGAGTGGGTTCAGCGCCTGGGGCAGCCCCCACGTTCCTCCGTCCATCCGACCGGGAGCGGCTCCGCCCGACTCGCCCGTCTAGCCGAAGCCGGGTCCGCCGATCGACACGCCTGCCGCCCCCTGGCTCCCTTGCCCAAGGTTCGGCACAAGGCCCGCCCCTCCTCCCAGGAAGCTGAGGCCGAGCTGTATGAGCTGCTGGAGGGCCACGTTGAACAGGCTCGCGAGCTGGTTGTCGGCCGCTGCCCTTTCCGCCAACCCCGCCGACGCGTCGCGCTTGAACACGGTCGGTCCCACGGTGTAGCGGAAATCGTGCTGAAGGCAGCCGTTGACGATCTGCTGGGACGAAAGACCACTGACGGCCTTCCGCAAGGATTTCGGCGGTTCGGCCGGGCACCGGTCCGAGGCGAGACTGGCCTGCAGGAGCTTCATCTGTACCTGGTCGACTCCCGTGAGGTCACCCGCGCTGACGGCATCGCGAAGCCTGATGAAGCTCCGGTTGTCCAGATTCGCGATCCTCAGGTATTCGTCCCGCTCGGCATTCGCTCCGGGTTTTTTCTCCGCGGGCGGCTCGCGCTTGTCCTTTTCTGCAGCACGGACCCCGAGGTCGTCGCCCCGGGCAGTCGAATGGGCGGGCTCCGCACCAGCCGCGCCGACATACACCGATGCCCCGGCCGCCACGGCAGCGACCGACGCCCCCACTCCGGTCAGCACCGCTAATTTCCTTTTCTTAGGCATACCGTTCTCCTCCCTTTGGCCAGCCATACTGAGGCCGTTCTACCAGAGCTTCCACCGGCAGAAATGGCAGCGTGGGAAACTTGCCCGAAGTGGACAAAGACGGCCTCGTACTCACTACCGACAGCGCCGTGTCGACAAGCAGGACCACCTCACTGGACTCGCCCTTGAGAAGGTGGCTGTACGCGACACCCCTCAGGCACGCGGCTGACAGCTCGCGCTGTCCGGCCACCGCGGCTGTCCGGGCGGCGACGAGGTAGTAGCGCTCGGCCGTGACGCTGTCACCGAGGCCGATGGTGAGTCCGGCGCACAGGCTCGCCGTCCGGGCGGCGAGGGAAAGCAACTCGGTGTCCGACGCCCGGTCGTCGGCGGCGGACAGGACGGTGGCGAGCAGGGACAGATCGCTGCGGGCGGCCGGATAGAGGATGTCCGGGCCGACGGTCCCCGCCATGGTCTCCAGGGACTCGACTCTGGCCCGGGCCCAGTTCAGGGAGTCCGTACCGGCGTGAAGGCCGCTGCCCGCACCGGTGGGAGGGCTGGAGGGAGGGCCGGAGGGAAGGACGGGGGGGCGCTCCTTCCGGGCCGGTACGGATCCCCCGTCGGCCACCGTCGCACGCCACTGCTCGACGAAGGTGTGCGCGAACGGCCCGGTCAGGGCGAGGCGGCGCGGGGCCGCGCCGCTGCCCAGCCGGCTTCCCTCGTGCAGGGCGTCCGTCGCTCCGGCGCGGGTCCACGGGAGCGCGAGCAGCCCGGTGGTGTCCTCGGTCGCCGACTCGACCCAGGCGGGCCAGCCCAGGCGCGTCACCTCGCGCGCGGGAACGCGGTGGAGGTGGGCGATGGCCAGTTGCGCGGTGAGCTCCGGCACCGTACGGCCGGACTCCCAGCGCGAGACCTTCTCCCGGCGCGCGGCCATGTGCCCGTACCCCAGTTTCTCGTGGGTGTCGGCCAGCAGGCGGGCGTAGGACGGATGCGAGGCCCCTATCGATTCCCGCAGGGAGGCCAAGGGGTGTTTTGCCATGGGGAGTTTCTCGTCTTGAGGGTCGGCGGTGGGTGCCGCTCGACGCCTGCGCGGCCCGTGAGCGGTCGACGGCGGGGCGGGCGGCGGCGCTGGAGGCGGACGTGGGCGCGGACATGGAGTCAGTGGCCGCGCTGTTCGGCCAGTGCCTCGACGAGGTCGCGCACGGCGGGATCGGCGGCTTGGGGGGCGAACCGCTCCCGGTACTGGCGGGCGAGCCCGGGGGGCAGGCTGCCGACCAGGGCGATGGCGCGGTGGGCGGTGGCGGCGGCGTCGTCGAGTTCCCCGAGGGCCAGTTGGGTGTCGACCACGGGCAGGAGGCACCGGGCAAGGTAGGGAGACGGCGGCAGGTGCGGGCGTGCCGCGGGACTGCCGACGAGCAGCCCGGTGAAGCAGGGCATCGCCTTCTCGGGCCGGCCCAGATGGAGCCAGGCCGTCCCGGAGGCTGCGGCCAGCCATGTCTCGTCGACGTTGAGGCAGAGCGGGTCGGGCGCGCGGTGGCGGTCCGGCTCGTCGTCGGACAGCGCGGTGGTGGCGCGGATCAGCGCCCGGGTGGCGGCCTTCTCTTCCCCGAGGCGGGCGAAGGCCTGCGCTTCGCGGGTGTGCAGGACGGCCGCGAACCGGGGCGAAGGGTGCCGGATGGCGACACGGGCGGCTTTGACCAGGGACAGCGCGTCCTTGGGAGCACCGACGAGCAGGTGACGGGACGCCAGCTCGACCAGGTAGCAGGCGACGCGCTTGGGCGCGCCGGCCGCGGCGGCGGCGCGGATGGCGGCCAGGCAGTGGCGCTCCGCCCGCGCTTCTTCGCCCAGGCAGCCGCTGAGCCAGCCGCACAGCACGGCGGCGCGGGCGGCGAGCAGGAGCAGCCGGGCCCCGCTGGTGGGGTTGTAGCCGCCGCTGGTCAGCAGGCCGGTGAGCAGTTGGTGTTCCGCGAGGGCGGCGAGGTAGAGGACCGCCGGGGTGACGCGCGCGCCCGCCTCCTGGAGCTCCAGCGCTTCGAGGCGGGCCTCGGCATGGGCCAGCGTCTCGGGGCTGACGCGGCAGCCGTCGCGGGAGGGCACCGGCAGCGGGTGGTCCAGGGCGGTGAGCGCCTTTTTGACCAGGGTCTCAAGGGCGCGGCCGGTGACGGCCAGGTAGGTGCGGGGCCTGGCGTCAGCGAGCCGGGCGGTGCTGCCCAGGGCGTCGATGGCGCTCTGCGGGGTCCATCGCCGGTACAGCAGCGCGGCGTCGTCGGTGACCAGGTGCAGCCAGTGCGGCCAGCCCAGGCGCACCACCTCGGCCTCGGGCACCCGGTGGACATGGGCGATGGCGAGCTGCGCGGTGAGCCCGGGTGCCTCTGCCCCGGACCCCGGGCGCGGAACCGTGGTGCGGTGGTCGGGCGCCGCGAGTACGGACCCGAGTTCGTTGTAGGCATCGGCGATCAGCCGCGCGTACGCGACCCGGGAGAGGCCGAGCGATGCGCGCGCCATCTCCAACGGATGCTGGACGATGTCGGACTGGTCCGGTCCCGAGTGCATACCCCACCCCCGCAGTAGTTGAACGATCACTAACCATAGGGAGCGTTTCTACACAGGACGGCTAAGCAAGGCACACCTTAGTTACAGGCGGGGCGAGCCCCTCGGCGGACGGTTTCCCAAGACCCGCGTGCGCCTCCCGGCCTCACCGTCCGGGCTGTTCGGACAGCGCCTGCGAGAGGTCCCGTACGACGGGTTCGGCGGCACGGGAAGCGAACCGCTGCCGGTACTGCCGGGCGAGTCCCGGGGGCAGGCTGCCGACGAAGGCGATGGCGCGGTGGGCGGTGGCGGCGGCGGCGTCGAGATCCCCGAGGGCCAGCTGGGTGTCGACCACGGACAGGAGCCGCCTCGCGGCGTAGGGGGAGAGCGGGTCGGGGCGGTGCGGGGCGGGGCCTTCGTCGAGCAGCGGGGCGAAGTGCGGCAGTGCTTTCCCTGGCCGGCCCAGGTGGAGCCAGACGGACCCGGCGGCCGAGGCCAGCCACGTCTCGTCGACGTTGACGGAAAACGGGTCGGGGCTGCCGTGCCGGTCGGACAGCGCGGCGGCGGCGCGGTGCAGCGCCCGGCCGGCGGCCCTGTCCTCCCCGAGGCGGGCGAAGGCCTGGGCCTCCCGGGTGTGCAGGACGGCCGCCAGCTGGGGCGAGGGGTGGCGGACGATCGCCCGGGCAGCGGTGACCAGGGACAGCACGTCCTGGGGAGCACCGGCGAGAAGGTGACGGAATGCCAGGTCGGGCAGGTACGAGGCGACGTGCCGGGGTGCGCCCGCGGCGGCGGCGGCGCGGATGGCGGCCAGCGAGAAGCGCTCCGCCCGCGCCTCCTCCCCCAGGCATCCGCAGAGCCAGGCGCACAGCACGGCGGCGCGGGCGGCGAGCAGGAGCAGCCGGGCGCCGGTCGTACGGCTGTAGCCGCCGTCGGTCAGAAGGCCGGTGATCAGCCTGTGCTCCGCGCGGGCGGCGAAGTACAGGACCGCCGGGGTGACCTGGGCGCCCGCCTCCTGGAGCTCCAGCGCTTCGAGCCGGGCCTCGACGTGGGCCAGCGCGTCCGGGGTGAGGCAGTGCCCGTGGCGGGAGGGCAGCGGCTGCGGGTTGTCCAGCGCGGTGAGCACGTTCCTGAGCTGGGAGCCGAGGGCGGGACCGGTGACGGCGAGGTAGGAGCGGGGGCTCTCGTCGGTGAGCCGGGCGGTGGTGTGCAGGGCGTCGATGGCGCTGCGGGGGGTCAGCCGCTGATGGAGCAGCGTGGCGTCGTCGGTGGCCAGATGCAGCCAGTGGGGCCAGCCGAGGCGCGACACCTCGTCCTCGGGCACCTGGTGGATGCGGGCGATGGCGAGCTGTGCGGTGTGCTCGGGCGCGGTCCCCCCGGACTCCCACCGCAGGACCTTGTGGTGGTTCCTGACGGCCATGGGCCCGAAGCCGAGTTCGTCGTGCGTCTTGGCGACCAGCCGCGCGTACGCGATCTGGGAGAGGCCGAGCGCCTGCCGCGCGGCTTTCAGCGGATGCCGCGCGCCGTCCGGCTCGTCTGGTCTCTGGTACATGCGCCTTGCCCCTGGTGATGGAACGGGTCGCCGGATTCTAGAGAGACTTTATTGGTCTACACCAATCAGGTGGGTGGGCGCTCCCGAGGCGCTGCCGATCCGGGGCGGGGGCTCCTGTGCTCGCGCGGATGTCCCGGCGGCGCCGGCCAGCGTCAGCCCGACCACCAGCGCTATGCCGAGAACAGCCGTGAAGCGACCCTCGCGGGATGACGCTCGGTCATTTTTCATCGCATCTCCTCGACCCCTCCTTCCAGCCCTCGTCCGGGCCGGGCCGCCGCCGCGGGGTCCGGCGGGCGGTGTCCCCATTGAAGAGCGGACGAACGGTCGCGGAGATCCCCCTCCAGGCGGAGATCCGGCGGTACGAGTGGCCGCGCCGCGCGGGGAGCCGCCTTGGGAACGGCTTACGCGGACGACTGCCGTAGGCCCCCCGCGCGGTCGGCCCGTTCGGTACGGCACGGCTTGCACAGCCCGTCGGCGCACGCCGGGCCGACCAGGAAGATCCGGCAGCCGCAGTCGCCGCAGGAGCCGCGCGGCGGGCCGTTCGGCGGTCGCCCGTGCTCCAACTCGGGGACGGTGACGGGCACTTGGGCCGCCCGGGCGGCGTACCGGTCCACGACGGCTTCGGCGCACACCTCGCAGCGGCGGCCGGTCGACCACATCACCCCGGCCTCGCAGTCGGCGTGGCCGCAGCCCCAGCGCGGCAGTGCCACCCCCAGCAGCCAGCGCCCCGGGTCCCGGATCTCCGACGGCGAGGTGGCCGCGAACCGGGCGGACAGGCGGTGGCGCAGCCGGTCGTCCGCCGTGCCGTCGCGCAGCCGGCGGCCGACCTCCCGGGCTATCTGCCGCTGTACGAAGGGGCTGTCCACGCGCCGCAGCAGCCAGTGGACGGGTTCGAGGACGTCGTGGATCCGTGCGCTCAGGGTCAGCGGCGGCCCGTCGTACGGCGGCCGGGGCGGCCTCCCCCGTACACCCCCGAAGACCCCATCCACCGGTATCTCGCCTACGGCGGGTGGCAAAAGCGCTCGCCCGGCATCAGGTCGGTCAGTCCTAGGTGATTCCTCAGTCGCGAGGGATCCCTCACCGGACGGCGAACCCGATCCCTCACCGACCGGGGAACCGCCGCCTTCCTCCGTCGGCACGATGCCCGTCGGCGCGATGTCATGGGCGACGAAGCGGTGGCGGCCCTGCGCTCCGGCCCGCCGGTGCACCGTGAGCCACCGCGCTGCCTCCAACTCGTCCACGATCACCCCGGCCGCCGTCACCGTCAGCGGCTGTCCGGCCCGTTCGCCCGAGTGGTGGAAGAGCGAACCCGCCAACTCCCCCTCGGTCAGCGCGATGTTCCGCTGCCCCGCGTACACGATCAGCGCGTACGCCCTGAACTGACGAGGCGTCAAATCTTCTGCGGCCACCACCGGAAGCCACACGAAAGCCTCCCTGTGCGTCATCGGGCGCACCGCGCGCAGCGCCGACGTCCCCGTGCCGCCCCGGCTCGTACGCCGTCGGGACACCAGCTCCACCACCCCGTCGGTGCCCGGGCGGCGCAGGGCGGTCAGCCCCCGCTCCACCGATGCCTTGGACACCCCCAGGTAGGCGGCGATCGTCGAGGTCCTCGCCGTACAGCCCTCGGGCCTGGCGCCGAGCGCCGCCACTTTCACGTACACCGATAACGCGATGTCCGGGTAGTCCGGGGACGACACCAGCCGCATGGGCACCCGCACCCGCTGCCGGGACACCGGTTTGCCGCCCGCGGCCTCGGGCACCGCGCACGCCTCAGGCATCGCGGGCGCCGCCAGGTCGTGGCGGACCGGCTTTGACGGGGCTGGTCACCCCACGAGGTGGGGGGTCAGAGAGGCGAGCAGGTCACGCACCGCGGGGACGGTGCCATGCGCGGCGAACCGTTTCTGGTACTGCCGGACGACTTTGGCCGGGGGGCCGTCGCAGTGGGCAACAGCGCGGCCGGCGGTGTCGGCCGCGGCCTCCACCTCGCCCAGGGCGAGTTGGGTGTCCACCACGTGGAGGAGTTCGTGGACCGCGAACGGGCGGATCCCGAAGAAGCGTGACGTGTCCAGCAGCGGAGCGAAGTGCCCGAGCGCCTGCCGGGGACGGCCGAGGTGGAACGCGGTGGTGCCCGCGACCACGGCGGCACAGTCCTCGTCCAGGTCCCTGGCGAGCGGGCACGGCTCGCCCAGCCGCGCGGCGGCGTGCGCGGCCAGCGCCGTCCCGGCGCGTTCCAGGGCGCGGGCACAGGGTGTGGCCTCCCCGGCCAGCGCGTGGGCCCGGGCGGCCAACAGGTGCAGCACCCCCGCGAGATGATGGCTGGGCGTGCGCAGCGCGGTGAAGGCCGCCTCGACCAGGGGGATCACTTCCCCGGGTGCCCCTTCGAGGAGGTGGCTGTAGGCGATGCCGGCCAGGCAGGCGGCCGACAGCTCGGGGTGGTCGGCCGCGGTGGCCGCGCGGGCGGCCAGGAGGTAGTACCGCTCGGCGGTGGCGCCCTCGCCCAGCGCGATGCACAGCCCCGCGCACAGGTTCGCGGTACGGGCGGCGAGCAGGAGCAGCGGGGCGGTCGCCGCGCTGTCGTGACCGGCGGCGGACACGAGCGAGGTCAGCAGGGAGAGGTCGTCGCGGGCGGCGGGGTGGAGGACGGCCGCGGGCAGCGTCGACGCCATGGTCTCCAGGGCCTCCACGCGCACCCGCGCCCGGTACACGGTGTCGGGCTCACCGGGGTGCGGCTCGGTCGGGTGCGGCTCGCCGGGTTTTCTCCCGTCCGCCCGCACGGGCAGCGCCGGGGCCGCCGCCGACGTCCACTGCCGGGTGAGGGTGTCCACGAACGGGCCGGTCACGGCGAGGTAGGAGAGGTCGCGGCGTTCGGCGAGGCGGCTCCCGTCGCGCAGGGCGTCGATGGCGCCCCGGGGAGTCCAGGGACGCGTCAGCAACACCGCGTCCCCGGCGGCCAGATGCAGCCAGTGGGGCCAGCCCAGGCGCCGGACGTCGTCTTCGGGGACCTGGTGGAGATGGGCGATGGCCAGCTGCGCGGTGAGCTCGGGAACCGTACGGCCCGACTCCCAGCGCCAGATCTTCTCGCGCCGCGCGGCCATGTGCCCGTAGCCCAGCTTGGCGTGGGTCTCGGCCACCAGCCGTGCGTACGAGGGATGGGACACGCCGGTCGACGCCCGCAGGAACGCCAAAGGGTGTGCTGCCATGAGTGGTCTCCCGCCTTCTGAGCACCGTCCCCGGCCTCAGTAGTTCAACGGTCACAGATCGTAGGAGTCGGGTCCGGCCCCCAACCAGTGACCAGCGGCGGAAGGCACCTGCGAAGCACGCCCCCCGGCGCATGTCTGTCATCCGGGCCTGTGGCGTGGTGAGTCGGGCTAGCCGACGCTCACGGGCCGGGTCGGCACGCCTTCGTAGCGGCTCCCGGGCAGCAGGCTCTCCCGCTTCATCACCACGCTGTGCGGGGCGACGAACGTGTCCGGCCCGATGTCCGCCCCGTACAGCACCACGGTGTTCTCGGCGAGCGTGGCGCCCGCGCCCACCCGGACGTGGTCGGTCTTGAGCACGCGGTCCTCGAAGGTGTGGGCCTGGAAGTTCGCGCAGACCGTGGCCCCGTCGCCGATGTCGAGCATGTCCGGGTCGACGACCTGGGCGAAGCCCTCGCCCAGCACCACCCGGCGGCCGATCCGCATTCCCGTCCGGCGCAGGAACATCGGCAGCAGCAACGTTCCTTCCAGAGCGGTGAGCGGGCGCAGCGCGATGACCCCCCAGGCCACGTAGAGGAAGTCCCAGCGGCTGCACCAGCACGACCACAGCGGGTGGACCCCCGGACGCACCCGGCCGAGCAGGGTCCACTTCATCGCGAGCACCACGGCGCACAGCGCGACGGCGCAGCCGAGCGTGACGGCCGGTACGGCGAGCACCGGCCACGGGTAGAAGGGGGTCGGGTTCAGGGCGTCGACCCCGAGGAGCCAGGCCTGCGTCGCCGCGAGCGGGACGAGCGGCAGGAGGAACCGGGCGAGCTCCCACACCCAGCGGTTGAACCGCCGCAGCGGCGTCGGCTCGTGGGTCAGCTCCCGGTCCGCCTCGACGACCTCGCGGCGCGGCAGTTCGAACACGGGATGGCCGAACCAGGAGCTGCCGGGCCGGAAAGCGCGGTCGTGGCCGGGGGTCGCGACGCCGATCAGCAGGTCGTCGGGGAGCGAGGCACCACCCGGCAGCACCGCGTGGTTGCCGACGAACGTGCCGCTGCCCAGGCCCAGCAGCCCGAGCGCGACCGTGCCTCGGTGGATGCGCGGCCCGCCGAGGTAGATGCCGTCGGCCAGGAACGATCCCCCGCCGATGGACACCAGTTCGGGCACCACGTCGATGATGGTGCTGATCTCGCAGTCGGGGCCGATGTCCATGCCCGCGGCGCGCAGCCACCGGGGCCACAGCAGGGTTCCGCTGAGCCAGTTGCTCGCCGAGTCGACCAGGGAGGTCTTCAGCCACACCCGGATGTAGCCGGGGCTCCAGAGGCTGATCACCCCGGGCGCGACCGTGCCGAGCACCCGTACGGCCAGCGCCTCCAGCATGACGGACGAGGCGACTCCCAGGCAGGTCAGGGCGGCGATCCCGGCGAGCAGCCCCGGGTGCCCCGCCGGGTGCGTCAGGGCGGTGAGCAGTGAGGGGTAGTCGAGGTCGAGTCCGCTGACGAGCAGCACCGCCAACAGCCCGTAGGGCGCGGCCATGACGCCTCGCAGCAGGGCCTGACTCAGCATCAGCGCCACACCGTGGGCCCTGGGCGAGAGTTCCCAGTCGCCGCGGGTGGGCGGGGGCGGCGGGGGCACCCACCCGCCGATCCGCGCCGGGACACCGTCGGCCAGTTCGCCGTCGGGCACCACCGTGCCGCTCGGCAGCGAGGACAGCGCGGTCAGCCACGCGCCCTTGCCGACCCGCGTGCCCGCTCCGACGCCCGCGCGGACGTCGAGGGTGGCCCCGTCGCCCAGCACGACGGAGCCGACGACCACCTGGCCCGCCTCCAGGTGCATCAGCCCCAGCGACGCGTCCTGGCCGAGCGTCACGTCGTCGCCGATGTCGAGCAGGTCCCAGCCGCCCTGCTGGAGGTTCACCCCGCGGTGGATGTGGACCCGCTCCCCGATCCGGGCACCCAGCGCGCGCAGCGCCATGCACTGGTACTCGGTGCCCGCCAGGGATCCCCACGGCACGATGCGCACCACCTGGCGGACCATCCACATCCGCACCGCGCGCTCGCTCCACACCGGCAAGGCCTCCGGCACGTACGTCCCCACCAGCGCCTTCTTGGCGAGGACCGCGATCCGTACGGTCAGCGGCGCCAGCAGCAGGCGCACGGGTGCCGCGATCAGCGGGCCCAGCAGGAGCAGGGGGACCAGGCCCACCGTGTCGCACAGCCATGGCAGCAGCCCGAAGACGACCAGGTAGGCGGGGAACGAGAGGGCGATGAGCTCGGTGATCAGCCAGGCCGTCTGCTCCGCCGTCGCGACGGGGGCGTCCGCGTAACGGTCCCGCACGTCCTGCCCGTCCGGGTCGCTCCCGGGCGGCGGGTCCGTCCGGGGACGCCCGGATCCGCGTGCCTTGCGCGCCAGCTTCTCGACGGTGCGCGCCTCGTACACGTCGCGCACGGTGAGGGAGGCGGTGGCCGGGTCGGCGCGCAGGTACGAGACGAGCATCGCGGCCTGCAGGGAGGTGCCGCCGAGACCGGTGAAGAAGTCCGCGTCCACGGGGACGTACGAGAGGTCGAGCACCTGCGCCGCGGCCTGGGCGATCCGCAGGGCGGCGGCGTCCTCGGGATCCGGGCCGCGCGTCGCACGCCCGCCGCCGGTCCCGGCCGGCTCCAGCAGCGGCAGATCGGCCCGGCGCACCTTGCCGCCCGCGCTCTTCGGCAGCTCGCGCAGCACACCGAACCGGGCGGGCACCATGTACGACGGCAGCACCTCCCGCAGCCGCCCGGCCAGGACGTCGGACTCCGGCGGCCGGGAGGCGTCGACCGGCACGATGTGCGCGGCCAGGAGCTGCGCCGAGCCCTCGCCCTGCACCCGGCAGACGGCCTCACGCACCCCGGGGCAGCGGGCGAGGGCGGCCTCGATGGCCTCCAACTCGACCCGGTAGCCCCGGAGTTTGACCTGCGAGTCGATGCGGCCGTGGCAGACCAGCGTGCCGTCCGGCTCCTGGTGCACCAGGTCGCCCGTCCGGTAGAGGCGGCCGAGGTGAGGGTGGGGGAGGAAGCTCGCGGCGGTCTTGTCGGGCTCGCCGAGGTAGCCGAGGGCGAGCCCGTTGCCGCTCATGCACAACTCGCCCCGCTCGCCGCGCGGCACCGGCTCCAGGTTGCGGTCCAGGACCCAGGCCCGCATGCCCGGCACCGCCCGGCCGATCGCGATCCGCTCGCCGGGGACGACGTCGTGGCGCACACAGGTGACCGTGCACTCGGTCGGCCCGTAGCCGTTGACCATGCGGCGGCCCACCGACCAGGCGTCGGCGACGTCGGCGGGCAGTGCCTCGCCGCCCACGTACAGCAGTCTCAGCTCGGGCAGTTCCGTGCCCGGGTCCTCGCAACTGGCCGCTCGCAGCAGTGTCGGGGGCGGGCAGAGCACGGTGATGCCCTCCCGCCGCAGCCAGGGCACCAGGTCGGGGCCGAGCCGCACCACCTCGTCGTCCATCACCACGGCCGTCGCGCCGGACGCCAGCGCCATCCAGGTCTCCTCGACCGAGGAGTCGTACGCGCTGGAGGAGCCCTGCGCCACCCGGTCGCCGGGGCCGAGCGCGAACTCCGCGACGTCGGAGGCGACCAGGGAGGCAATCGAGCGGTGGGCGATCATCACGCCCTTGGGTCTGCCGGTGGTGCCGGAGGTGTAGATGAGGTAGGCGAGCTCCTCCGGGTCCGGAGGAGCCGGTAACGCGGCGCGCACCGGCTCCAGCGGCCTGTCGACACGGAGCACCGGGCCCTCGTAACCGGCGAGCCGCATACGCAACTGGCCGTCCAGGTCGGTGAGTACGGCCGCGGCGCCGGACGCGGCGAGGATCTCGCATATCTGCGCGTCCGGGAACGCCGGGTCCAGACACACGTACGCGGCACCGGCCCGCAGCACGCCGAGTTGCGCGGCGTAGAGCCGCTCGGTGGTGCGGGGCAGCAGAACGGCCGCGATCCGCCCCTGCCCCACCAGCGCGCCGACGGCCCCGGCGAGCGCGTCGGCCTGCGCCTTCAGCTCGGCGTACGTCAGCGACCGGCGCGGCCGGCCCTCGGCGGGCGGCAGGTCGAGCGCCAGCGCTCCCGGCCGGAGCCGGGCCGCGGTCTCGAACAGCTCGGGCAGCGTGGTGGGCCCGGCACCGGGCAGCATGGTGGGCCCGGCATCGGGCAGCCGCTCGGCCGCGACGGTCATCGCCAGATCTCCTCTGCGGGGGTGGGGTTACGGCGAAGGGCGGGGAAGCACGGCAAAGAGGGTTACGACGTCCGGGCGGTGCGGTCCAGGGACCGGGCGGGGCGCGAGGCCATCAGCGTCCGGCTGCGCAGCGCCAGCTTCAGCTCCAGGCGGCTGCGGGGATCGCGCAGCTGGGCGCCGAAGAGCTTGTCGATCTGGCGCAGCCGGTAGCGGATGGTCTGGGGGTGGACGCCGAGGAGCTTCGCCGCCTCGGTCGCGCCCCCGCCGTCCAGCCAGGCCTGGAGGGTGTCCCCGAGCCGTTCGCCGCGCTGGGCGGGCAGGTCGGTCAGCGGGCGCAGCCAGTGCGCGGCGTGCGCCTGGGAGAGGACCTCGTCCTGCAGCAGCATCAAGGTGGAGAGGTGGTCCTCCACGCAGAGGGGGCCGCCCAGTTGGCCGTTGCGGGCGACATGGAAGTGGACGAGCCGACGCGCCCAGCGCAGCGACGCGCCCGCCTCGGCGACGCCCACCGCCAGCCCGACGGCGGCCGTGTGGGTGCCCAGAGCCGCCCGCAGGGCGGCGGACTTCTGCGGTGTCGGATCGAGCAGGAGCAGGCAGGGCTCCTGCGACGCGGTACCGACCAGGATGTGCTGGGAGGAGGGCAGACAGGGCAGGGTGACTCCGGGGGCCAGGACGACCGGCTGGATCCGCTGGGGCAGCGCGGGCCAGCCGGCCGAGACCGCCAGGTCCTCCAGGACTCCGGAGGGCAGGGCCACTTCCCCGACGAAGGCGTCGAAGAGCTGCTGGCGGGCATGGACCGCCTGGGCCGTGGTGTGCTGCCGGGGGAAGGGGAACTCCGGGAGACCGTCCGTCGGCCGCGGGGCGACGGGCACGACGTCACGGCTCGCCCGATCACCGTCGGCCGCCCCGGCCGCGCCCTGCGGAACGGTCAGTGTCCGCATCACGATCGAGAGCGCGTACTCCGTCAGGGCCCGCAGATCGGCCGCCGACGGGGCCGGGGTCTGGGTGAAGACGACGAGACCTTGCCGTTCGAGGATTTCCAGTGCTTCCTCCAGGAGAGAGGCGAGGGCCCGGAGGAATGTCTGCGAACCTGCTCGCGCAGGCTGCGGAAGCGGACTGTCCATAGTGATGCACATCACCCAACACGGAAGAGAGCTTTCTGAACCGGCCATGAAAGGCGCCGCGCATTGCGCGTTCGCGCCCGAAGTGCCTTTGTCCCAGGGAATCTTCATCGCCTCGAAGAACCAAGATCCGCCGGAGTGCCTCGGTGTGCCTCGTGCGCCGGCCACGCATACAAGTCGCCGTATGCGTATGCCTGTTGCCCGTATCCCTAGGGACCGGCGAAACGGCCGCTCACCGCCTCGAAGACGCCGCGCGCCTCCGGTCCCAGATGCGGCCCGGCCAGCCAGGACGCCGGCTCCGGGCCGATGGAGGTGTTGGAGACCAGGGAGAGTTCTCCCCCCGCCTTCTGGGCGAACCAGCCGCCGCCGGAGGAGCCGCCCGTCATGGTGCAGCCGATCCGGTACATCGTCGGCTGGTCGGCCTTGACGGAGAGGCGGCCGGGTGGTCCGACGCACCCGAACATGCGGGTGCCGTCGAAGGGCTCCGCGGCCGGATAGCCCATGGCCTGGATGGAGGGGGTGGCGTTCGGCTGGGGGGCGTTGAAATCGACCTGTGCCGCCGAACCGACGGCCTCCTCCAGGGACGTGGTCATCCCCGGGCCGGGCCGCACATGGAGTACGGCGAAGTCGAACGGTGCGCCCGCGCCGCCGACCTTTCTCCCGGTGTCGATCCATTGCTGCGAGGTCTGCGCCCCGTCGGCCCACCAGGTTCCCAGCGGTGTCACGCCGGTCGCGCCCTGAGGAGTGCCGGAGAAGTCGGACGCCCCGGACGCCGTCGACGCAGCGGCCGTGTCGTTGAAGTCCGGGACGAAGGCGATGTTCCGGAACCAGCCGCCCTCCATGCCCGCGTGGACGCAATGGCCCGCCGTCCACACGAGATCGGACCGCCCCGGATGCGCGGGGTCCTTCACCACGGTGCCCGAGCACACGGCCGTCCCCTCCGGGGTGTCGAAGAAGATCTTCCCGACGGGGGCCGCGTTCTGGCGGTACGGGAGACTCGCGGCCTTGGCGACCACCGGCGCGGGCTCCGGGTCGGAGACCCCGCCGTCGGCGATCCTCCCGTCGACGGCCTTCGCGGACCCGCCGGCGGTACGCATGCGGTCCGGCCCCCACAGCCCCGCGATCACCGGATTGAAGAAGTCCTCCGCCGCGCGCAGCCATTGGCCCGGATCCCAGTCCTTCCAGCCGCCGTCCTTCCACCGCTCCAGGTCCGCGGGCCGCGTCGGCCCGGCGGCGGGAGCCGCGCCGGCCCGGCCGTCCCGCTGCCCGGATCCGCAGGCGACGGCGGTGAGCGCCAGCACCGTGATGAGTACGACGGCGACCGCCGGCCGTCGCCAGACGAGCCTCATGGACGTTCCTCCAGGGATGGAATGGACGGCGGGTAACGCAACGCGGCCACGGAGGAGGCGACGTGCTCCAACTGGTCGCGCCCCTGCCCCGGGCCGATGAGCGTCAGGGCCTGCCGCGGCACGATCGAGTCCGCCAGCAGATAGCACCGGGTGGGGGGCTGTCCTGGGCCGGTGTGCGCGGCGATCACCGCGCCCGAGGGCTCGGGCCAGTCCCGGGGGTCGTCCACGTGACCGGGCGCCGCCAGGACGATGGCCCACACGTCCCCCCGCTCGTCCGAGACGTACCGCTCCAGGCTCCCCAGTGGCAGCCCGTCGCCGCCCCGCTCGGCCGAGCCGTCGAGGTCCCAGCCGGTCGCCAGCTCCGGCCGGGCCCGGTAGAGCGCGGTGCGGTCGGGGAAGAGGGCGGGCGGCTGGGCCGTGCCCCTGAGCGTGCCGCCGATCCAGGACCGGTACAGGGGGTCCGCCCTCTCGTACCAGGAGGCGAACGACGGGGTGCCCGCCATCTTGCGGAACTCCTGCTCCGCGCGGTGCGCCAACTCCGTGATGCCGTGGACGAGTTGGTGCTGCGGCGCCCTGGCGACCAGCTCGCGGCAGATCGCGTGCTCGGCGTGCACACTGCACACGGCCTCGACCCAGGCCCGGTGGGCGATGGGAGCCTGCTGCGGGCGCGGGCGCGGCAGCCTGCCGGGAGTGGGGACCGCTTCCTGGATGGCGGCGGCGAGCACCTGGGCCGCGTGGGCCGTACCGGCGCCGCAGGCACGCAGAAGGTCGCCGCCCCGGCGGTCTCCGCCCTGATGGGCGGGCATCGAAACGCCGCGCAGGCGTGCGTGCAGGTCCTCCGCGAAGTGGACGAGCTGCTTGATCCGGTAGAGCCAGTACAGGCAGTCGGACACGCTGGGCCCGGCACCGCCCAGGTCGAGGGCGGCGGGACCGGCGGGGCCTGCCAGCAGTACGGGTGACGGCATGCGCCGGACGACTTCCGGCTCCGCCGCCCGGATCCGGGGCAACCGGACCGGGTCCGGGACCGGGACCGGCGGCACCGGCACCAGACCGGTCGGCCGCCGCTCGGGGCCTGCGGGCCACTCAGGGCCTGACGGGCTCTCAAGGCCCGTCGGCCGCTCAGGACGTGCCGGGCGCCCGCCGTTCAGGGGTACGGGCGTCGGCCCGTCGGGGCGGTACGGCGGGACGGGGGGCAGCGGCTCGCGGTACGACGGCTCGCGCGGCGGCGGCTCGCGGTCCTGCGGGGCTTCGACTTCGGCTTCGGCTTCGGCTTCCCAGGGAAGCCTGCTGATTCTGATCATGTCGGGCCTCGGGCCCGCTCATTTGGCCATGGACGGGAAGTCGACAAGGCCGGTCTTCTCCAGCATGCCGATGTGGTCGAGGACGGTGGTGTTCGCCTGATCGGCCAGCGCGCGGACCAGGCTGTTCTGTGTTTTGGCGCGCGTCTCCGCGACGAGGGGGAACACCTTCCCGTGCGCACTGCGCAGCAGGTTGGCGAAGTCCCGGTCGAAGGCCTGCCCCTGATCGGCGTTCATCTGGGCCAGCCATCCCTTCTGCTGGGTATTGGGCTCAACGGGGAGTGGAACGTTGAGGAGCTGGGCGTCCTGGGCCACGGTGTTGTTCAGGTCCTGGTGCCCCATGAGCAGATGCATGCCCGCCTCCTTCACCGAGGGGCTGCTGCTGCGGCTCTGCGCCAGCTGGCCCGACGGCAGCTCCCACAGACCCGCGAGAGCGATCTTCCGCATGAACTCCCGGTCGGCCGGAGTGAGCGGCCCCTGGGCCGTGTTGACGACACCTCGGCCGTCGTCCGCCAGCGCGGACGCGGGGGCGACCCCGATCCCCTGGCGGGCCTCGGCGAACGGTTTCACCGGGAAGAGCAGTGCGGAAACGGTCGTGGCCAGTCCCAGGACTATCACCCCGGTCACCAGGGGCCTGGGTATCTGGAGTTCACGGCCGGGAGCGGACGGCCCCCTGGGGGCCGTGGTGGTGCGGCGGAACATCACGACAGGATCCTCCTCGGTGGTGGGGTGCGGCGGGGGAAGCGGCGGGACGCGCAGTGGAGCCCGAGAGCAGGGCGGGATAGGCGGGGGCCTGCCCTCGGGCATCCGGTGCGGCCGACCCTTTCAACAGCCGCACCGGGCCCCTCGCCCGTGGGGAGGCGAGGGAGTCTGAAAGGGGCGGGAACAAGGCCCGTACGGGCTCACGGGCCCGGTCACCGGGTGGCCTCAGCAGGCCCGCGCGCCCGTGGCGCGAGGAGCCGCGGGTCCCAGTTCGAACCACGTGATCTTGCCCAGGCGGTGGCGCCGCCTCCCCCAGGCGTCGGCCAGCGCGTCGACGATCACGAGCCCCCGGCCGTGTTCGTCCTCCGGGCCCGCCGGCTCCGGCCTCGTGTCGGTGGGGTCGATGTCACTGACCTCGACCCGCACCCGGGCTCCGGTCCAGGAGACGGACACCTCGTTCGGCCCTCCGCCGTGCTGAACGGCATTCATTATCAGTTCGCTTGCCAGAAGTTCCAGACAACACATCAACTCCTCGTCGAGCGGATACCTTCTGGCGCGCGCGACCCCGACAACTCGACGGCGTGCGCGGCGCACTGTCTCCCGGCCCTCCGGCACACGGAACGTGTAGGGGCTGCTCATATCCTCCAGTAACCCCATCGCACAGGCCTTTCGTTCGGAAGAGCCGGCTCTCAGACTCTCCGGCTTCGATACGCACCCCGTAAAGGCCTTTTGGGAAACCGGAAAAGTTCTCGTACTCCCTTGCTCGCGGATTGCCAAACGTCCGCAGCCTCGTGCTGTGCGCGGCCGACGCGGCGCCGCCCGGCCTCCCGCGCGAGTCGATCCCGGGGGGCGGGCCGCACCGAGGCACCTCGAAGGCACTCCCCCTTCGCCGTGGGCGGGCCCGCGTCCTTGTAATTTGTGAGCGATCCCCATGCCTCAGCCCGCACCGCAGTTCCCGGGCGCGAGAGGAGAATCCGATGGTTTCCACCCTGAACGAGAAATCCACCGCTGCCTCCGCACGGGCACCGGACGACATCCTCATGTCGCGTGTGCGTGCGGGCCACCCCGCCGAATTCAGGCCTCTCTACCACCGGCACTATCCGGCCGTATTCGCCTATGCCCTCACCTGCGCCCGGACCTCACTGGACGCGTACGAACTCACGCTCCAGGCATTCACCGAAACGCTCCAGCGGCTCATCGGCAAGGAACGCCCGAAGGACCATCTGGCGGGATCCCTGCGCCTCCAGCTCATGGACAGCGTCCGTACCCTCGCCGTACGCAGGTGCGCACAGGACGGCGAAGGGTTCTCGCCGCGTTTTCGCGAGTGGGTGGCCGCCGGCGCACCGTGGCCCCTGCAGGAGAGAGAACAGTTCACGCTGGCCTGGGAGAAGTCCTCCCGGGACGCCCGCTGCCTGCTGTGGCACACCGTCCTCGACCGGGACGAGCCGCTGCTCGCCTCGCGGATCACCGGCATCGACCAGCGCGCGATCGAGGACACCCGCGCCGGCACGCTGAGCTCGCTGCGTTACGGCCGCATGGCGCTCTATCTGGGGCGGCTGGACGTCCTTCCGGAATGCCGGGACGCCATCCAGGCGCTGGCGGTCCAGCCCAACAGCCCGACCCCTCTTCATCATGCCTATGCGTGCGAGAGCTGCTACGAGGTGTACCAGGACGTCGCGCATCTCGACGCCCGCCTCACCTCGCATCTGCCCGGGCGCCTCCTCGGCTGGTGGCCGACCCTTGAATACCCCACCCTCAAAGCGTCCGTCATGTCGCCCTCCTCCGACCCGCCTTTCCTGGAACGCGCGATCCAGCAGGCGAGAACCGCTCATGACCAAGGACCGAAGGCCGCCGGACCACTCGTCGCCCTGCGGAAACGCCTGGGACTCGTCATCGCCGGTTTCGCCGTTGGCGTCATTCTCGGCGCCCTCGTGACCTCTGTATGGGCGGACGGTCACCGGGAGTCCGGCACGGCGACCACGAGCGACCTGATTGACCGACAGCGACAGCACAACTGAACGCCTTGTCAACGGAGCATACAGTTTCAGGCAATTGCTTCCGGTACCACACCCGGTCCGATACAACGGAGGGGCAAGATTTTCGGTACGGAATTGTTTCCCCCGGGATCTCAGGAGAGGCGAGCAGCGTGTCCGTCATTCCCGCACCGCCATCGGAATCTTTTGGTGTAGCAGTCTTCGAGCCCCACCTCTACCGACTCATAGCCGGAATGCGCAACGAGGATTTCATGAAACTCCGCGCGCGCGTACTCGTACGCCATTCGGACATCCCCGAGATCTGCGCGCTGCAGACGAGTTTCTACTCCCCCGCCCGTACGGACATGCCGGGTGTCGTCACCACGGACGACACCTGGAAGGCGTTCGCCCAGCACGACTTCCGGTACATGATCGGGCCGAACAGCCTTGCGCGGCGCGAGTGGCGCAAGGACCGCACGGAGGCCGACGTCCAGCTCGGCAGGAACGTGCGCGTACAGTCCGACGTCCACCGGTGGGTCGCGGACGTCCACACCTATCTGGCGCGGAGTCCGGCCGCGGCGATGGGCGGGTGGGTCTACACCCCCACCCCGTTCGTGGAGAGCGCGCGCTACCGGACGCTGATCGACATCTACCGCGCCGTGGGATGAGGCCGAAGGCCGCTCCCGGCCCCGGCCCCGGCCGGCGTCCCGCGCTCAGGCCTCGATGCGCAGGGCGAGCGCAGGGCAGCGGCGTACAGCCTTGAGGGCGTCCTCGCGGTACTCCGCACCCAGCGACATCCTGGGCGACACCGGATAGGAGTCGGGGCCGAGCTGGACGACCTCGGGCAGGACGTCGGCGCACAGGCCGTGGCCCCGGCACAGCGTCCAGTCCACCACCAGGCTCTGGTTCTTCGCCGCCTCCTCGTTCGTCAGCGGGAGCACGCCCAGGACTGGCCGCCCGCATCCGTCCGACTGGACGTGCCGGGCCACATCGTCCCCGAAGATCGAGAGCGCGGAGGCGACGAATTTGGACGTGCCGTCCGGATGGCTGCAGGCGCCCCGGCCCACGACCCCCTTGATATGGGTGAACACCGCGTCGTACGCAGCCAGTCCGCCGCCGCCCGCCAGCGCGGCCAGCTCGTCGGCCAGGCGGGCGAGCCCCCACACGCACGGGCCGCACTGCTGCGCCGACTCGCCGGCCATCCACCGGGCCACCCGCGCGACCTCGCCCACCGGGCAGGTGTCCTCGGGCAGCGGCAGCACGGCCCCGGCTCCGAGCGTCGCCCCCAGGGACTTCATGGACTCCCGGGAGACCAGCGCCTGCTGTGCGGCCATCGGGTCGAGCCACAGGCCGTGGTAGCCCCCGACCAGGACGCCCTGCCCGGCCGCCATGCCGCACATCTCCAGCACGTAGTTCAGCGGAACCCCGGTGGGGCACTCCACGACGAGTGAGCCGGACATGGTCAGCAGGACGGTTCCGGGCTCCTCGGCCAGACCGGTCCTGCGGTAGCCCGCCGCACCGAGCCTGGAGGCGACGGCCAGCTGGGCGAAGGTCTCCGTGTTGGAGAACAGGGTCGGCACACCGTCGAGCCCGCGCTCACTGGTGCGGACCTTGCGCCCGGTGGGAAGCGCCTGGCCGTTGTTCAGCCCGTTGGTCATGGCGGTGCTCTCGCCGGTGACGAAGCGTTCCGGCAGCCGTTGGGCCGCGATGTCGATGGTGGAAGGACCCCGCTCGGCCAGCGCGTCGACCAGCGCCTTCTCGACGTCGGGGCGGGTCACGCCGAGGACGACCTGGTCCGCGCCGATGGCCGCCGCCGCCAGCTCCGCCCCGTCGATCACCAGGTGCGGGGCGCGCAGCAGCAGGGCGGTGTCCTTGAGGCAACTCGGCTCCCCCTCACTGCCGTTGACGATCACGGCGGGCTTGTCGGTGCCGGCCGCCGCGGACTTCATCACGGCCTGGAGTTTGCGCGCGAAGGGGAATCCCGCGCCGCCGCGCCCACGCAGGTCGATGGAGGTCGCGAGCTCCACGAGGTCGTCGGTGCGCAGCAGTCTCAGCGGACCGTGGACGTCGAGATGCTGGTCGCGGTCCATCCGCTCCGCTTTCTCCAGCCCCGCGAGGAGGGTGGGCGGCCCGAAGGACATGATGTCGGGCTGGACCAGGCTCATTCCGACCGCCTCTCATAGACCAGACGCGAGGGGATCGGCTGCGTGGGGGCGCCGCCGGGAGCCGGGCCCCGGGCTGTCGGCGGTGCGTAGGCGGGCGTCGGCTGCTGTGGCGACGGTGACGGCGACGACGGCGGTGCCGCCGCTGCCCGGGCCTCGCGCCGCGGCTGCTTCTGACCGTCGAGACCGGTGCCGGCTCGTGACCGCAGCAGCAGCACGACGGCGACGAGTGCGACGCAGGCGGTGTACGAGAACGTCACCCAGTCCGCCGCCTCGCGCCCCGCCCTGAGCCCGTGGAGCAGGGCGGCGCCCCAGCCGAGGTACGCCGACATGTGCAGCACCCGCCACATCCGGGACCGCTGCGGAGACGTGAACGAGCTGCGCGCCGCCCCGGTGAGGGCCACCCCCACGAACGTGTAGCCGGCCAGCGTGCCAAGGCCGACGAGGACGGGCTGCGAGGAGTCGGTGAACGGCAGGGCCGCGGCGGACGCGGACACCCGGTCGCGGGCGACCTTGATCCAGATGTGCAGGGCGAGGAAGGCGAGACCGGCGACCGCGAGCACGCGGTGGACGCGCTGGGTGAACAACCGGTGCTCGGAGTAGAGGAGTTTGCGGTCGGGAGCCACCAGGCCCCACATGACCGCCGAGGTGAGCGACACGAGGGCCAGCACCCCGGCACCGAAGTCGAGGAAGTCCTGGATGAGGGGCGAGAACTGCACGGCCGTGACGAACAGGGTGGCGAGCGCCGCGACGACCAGGAGCCCGGCGCCGGGCAGCAAGCTCATGCGCCGCGCCACGGCGTCTCTGATCGCCTCCGTCTCGGGAGGCCCGGCCGACCCGCCACGGGATCGGGAACGCTGACTGGGTGGCATAGGGCTTGGTCCTTCGGATCATGCGGGTGCGGTGCCCGGCAGGGGGCTGCCCGCACAGGACGGTCGTGTGTCGGGGGGAGGCGAGGGGATCGAGGCGGGCGGCTCGTCAGCCGGCCGACGCTCCCTCGTGTGCGGTCCCGTCGGGGGCGGCATGGGATGCGGTCCCGTGCGGGTCCGGGTGGGGTGCGGTGCCGTGGGGGTCCGGGTGGGATGCGGTGCCGTGCGGGTTGGCGGGGGTCGCGGTCCCGTGCGGGCTGGCATGGGTGGTGGTGGCGTGGGGGTTGGCCGGGGTGGCGGTCCCGTGCGGGTTGGCGGGGGTGGCGGTGCCGTGCGGGTTGGCCGGGGTGGCGGTGCCGTGCGGGCTGGCGGGGGTGGCGGTGCCGTGCGGGCTGGCATGGGTGGCGGTGCCGTGCGGGCTGGCCGGGGTGGCGGTGCCGTGCGGGCTGGCCGGGGTGGCGGTGCCGTGCGGGCTGGCGGGGGTGGCGGTGCCGTGCGGGTCCGAGTCGCCCGAGCCGTGGTGGGTGCTCCCCTTCTGCAACTCACCGCCGAGCTCTGCCTTCAGAGCCTCCGCCGCGCCCTCGGGCTGGGAGACGACGACCCACCGCGGCCCCACCAGGTAGGTACCGCCGTACGCCTTCGCTTCGTCGAGCCAGACCTTTTCCCCTCCAGCGGAGGAAAAGCTCATCACCCAGTAATGGTTCCCCTTGGCCTCGCAGGCCGCTTCGCGCAGCTCCTGGGCATCCACCGCCGTATCCAGCGTGCAGCCGATGGCAGCGGCGATCTCCGCGCTTCCCAGGGGATGTTCCTGCTCTTCGCCCACGAGACCCTCACGGACCGCGAGGCCGACCGAACCGAGTGCCGCCGCCAGACAGGCGACCAGGACAACCAGACGTTTCACCGTGTGCCGCCTCCGTCGCCGTGCGCCCTATTTGCCCACGCTGCCGCCACCCCGCCCGACCGCTGACCAACAGTTGTGGAGGCCCTGTCCGTTGACGTCCCTGATCCGCCTGTCCCCGTTGAAGGTGAACATGGGCTCTCCGTTGATCACGAGTTGGGCGATCCCGTCGGAGCGCTGCACGCTGCTGATCAGCTTGACGTCGATGCCGCTGACGAGCGAAATGTCCACGGCGCGGGCCGGCGTCCAGTTCCCGAGACAGCCGCCCCGGCAGGTCGTCTGCCGCCTGCCGCCGCCGTTGCGGTACAGCGTCCGCCCGGACGAGTCCACGATGATCTCCCCGAGGACCGGCTGGACGATGACGGTCAGTCCGTTGTCGCCGCGTCCGCGCCCGTCCCGGGACGAACCGCCGCCCTGGCGGTTCTGATCGGCGGAACCCGTACCTCCTCCGCCGCCCCGTCCGCCTCCCGAGCCTCCCATTCCTCCCGAGCCTCCCATTCCCCCCATGTCCCCCATGCCGCCGGAGCCCTGCGGCTGCTTGCCCTTCCCCTGGCCGCCGGCCCCTCCGCCGGCCCCTCCGCCGGGAGCGCGCTTCCCCTCGGGCGTGGACGCGAACCAGGTGTTCTTGACCCCCTGGCCCTTGGTGTCACCGGGGCGCGCGTCCTGTGAGTAGCGGTACAGCGGCCAGCCCGCCAGAGTCGCCTGGCGGGTCCCGTCGGCGCGCTGGACCGAACCGAGGTCGGCGGCCTTGATGCCGGCCCCGCCGGACACACCGTCGGCGGGCACCGGGGGCCACGTCTGTGCGCAGGCGCCGTCGCAGCTCGACTTGGGGGGCTGGGGCGTGTCGTTGTCGAACCGGTAGAGAGTGTTGCCCTGGCTGTCCATCACTATCGGTCCCAGGGCCGCGTCCTGGCGTACGCCCAGTTGCCCGGCTCCCGAGCCCGGGCCGCCACCGAGCGGCGCGCCGCCGGGAGAGGTGGAGGGCCCGCCGCCTCCGGGGGGCGGCGGCAGGGGGGGCAGGGCTCCCCCGGACCCGGCGTTGGGAACGGTCGAGGGCGGCGGCGGGTCGGGGTCCTTGGTGCCACAGCCCGCCGTGAAGAGGAGGACGGCTGAGACCGCCCCGGTGACGACCGCGCGGAGATGGCGTTTCCTCAACATCACTGCCCTTTCGTTTCGGCGGCACGGCTGCCGCCGCCTCAGTTCTCGCACTGGCGGCCGCTGTTGATGCAGTTCACGGCCCGGCGCATCAACTTCTGAGGCATCACATTGATGAAGTCCCCGTGATCGGTGACCGGCTTGTGCACCTGCTCCGGGAAGCTGTCGATCGCGAAGAACGCGTTCTTGGGAACGTCGTAGGCGAGCACCATGGTGAGCTTGGGGACGGCCACGAACTGCTTCGGGCACGACCCGTCGCCCTTCGGGAACACGACGTGCGTACGGTGGTTGGCACTGTCGGCGTTCTTGCCGTCCCAGCAGCTCGGAAATTCAAGGTTCCGCACGACACGGCTGCCCTGCGGGCAGATCGGGTACTTGTCCTTGAGCTGGCGGTCCTCGAACCCGGTGCAACTCCACGAGGCGTTGGCGTTCTTGACGCCGTCCGTGAACGCCTTGGCGTCCCCCGTGATGACGCGCATGAAGGGCGGCATCTCCGTCACGTTGTCGACGGCGTTCCCGTCCATGGTGAGCTTCACGTCGGCGGGCTGCAGGATCTTTCCGACGTTCTTGTCCTGACCACCGCCCGGTGCCTTCGCGTCGCGCTCGCGCGAGCCGTCCAGCAGGCGCAGGACCGGCCAGTAGTACGCCGATTTATCCCCGTTGCTGCAGGTCGTGCCCGCGCCGGAGAGGCTGTCGTTCGTGGAGAACGCGCTGGTGTCGAGGTTGCCCACATAGTCGTGCATATGGTGCGCACCGTTGCTCACACCAGGCGCCACGATGACGTTGTCGGGGTTCGAGTGACCGTTTTCGTTGCGGCCGCACTTGGAGGTGAACTGGCCGCCCCCGGATGCGTTTTTCCCATTCCCTTTGCCCCCGGCATTGGGGCGGACCTGGGTGATGTCCGCGAAATCCTTGCGGGAGAGACCCTGCCCCTGTCCGACGTTGTCCTCGTCCGCACCCCCGTCCCCGCCCCCATTCTCATTCCCGTTGCCGTTGCCGTTGTCCTTGGCCTTCCCCTTGCCCTTACCCTTTCCGCGCCCCCGCAGAGAAACGATGCTGTCGGCCTCGCTCGATGCCGTGACGACCTTGCAGGAAGCCATCTGCCTCGGGTCCATGGGGGCCGAGGACGACCGCGCCAGGGCGCCGGAGATCCGCGTGAGGATCGGCATGCGCTGTACCCATAGGTCGTTCACCAGAGCGTCCCGCTTGGCGACCGGAGTCTGCTGGAGACGGTCGTAGGCGCCGCTGACCTGCACATCGAGGAGGGCGACACTCTCGTCGACCATCTGCTTGTCCGCATCGGACACCTGGCTGAGACTGTCGGTGAGGTCCGGGCACTGAACAGTGCTGGCGCTCGCAACGAGGCCGGGCGAACCGCCTGTGTAGTTCGATACGGCGGCGACGGCCGCCGTACCCGCGAGCGCCACCACGGCGAGGAAGGGAATCAACTTCCCACGCTGAGACCGATTTCGATTTCGATATCGACGACCACGCCGCATGTCGCTCTCCTAAATCTGTGGCGATTCGCACTCGACGCACCTACCCGTAGCACGTTCCCGAAAATCAGCGACACGCTCAGGACAAGGACGACAATAAAGCATGGACATGCAGGGACCAGCGGTCCGTTCGGATTGGATAAAGAACTCGTCCGGTTGTTTCGGATTGCCAAGGGGTATGTAGGCTCACGAGCCGCACCCACCGGCCGAGTTCACGTGCCGGACTCATGAGTCGAGCAGCCCGGCGGTACAGGCGAGCGTGGCCGCCTGCACTCTGTTCGCCACACCGAGCGCGCCCAGGAGCTCGCTGACCTGGGCCTTGACGCGGGACTCGGTGATACCGAGCTCGACGCCGATCTGCGCGTTCGACAGACCGCGGGCGAGCAGGGCCAGCGTGCCGCGCTGCCGGGCGGAGAGCCGGTCCAGCTGTTCCTGGGCGCGGTTGGCACGTACCGCGGTGGAGCAGGCGTACCGGTCGATGAGGCGGCGGGTCATCGACGGCGAGATGAGCGCGTCTCCCGTCTGCACGGTCCGGACGGCGGCGATCAGGTCGTGGGGCGAGACGTCCTTGACGATGAACCCGTCCGCCCCGGCGTCGAGCGCCGCGTAGAGGTGCTCGTCGAGCGCGTGCGCGGTGAGGACGACCACGCGCGGGCGGAACGAGCCGCTGAGCAGCTCACGCGTGGCGGCGAGGCCGTCGACGCGGGGCATGTTGATGTCGACGAGGACGATGTCGGGCCGGTGCGTGCGGACGGCGTCCACGACCTGCGAGCCGTCGCTCGCCTCGCCGACGACGACGATGTCGCCGGCGGCCTCCAGGATCAGCCGGATGCCCTGCCGCACAAGGGTCTCGTCGTCGACGAGCAGGACGCGGATCATGGGGTGTTCCCTGTCGTCGAGCCTGTCTTGGTGCCTGCCGTGGTGCCTGCCGTGGGGATGGTCGCCTCCAGGAGGAAGCCCGCGTCGGAGGTCGGGAGGGTCACCAGCGAGCCGCCCATCCCCGCGATGCGCTCGCGCATGCCGACCAGGCCGTAACCGCCGCTGGGCGGGCGTCCTCCCGGTGGACTCGCGGCCGTGGGCGCCCCGTTGCGTACGCGGACGTGCAGTTCGCGCGGGCTCGCGGCGACAGTGAAATGGATCGGGGCACCGGGTGCGTGCCGCAGGGCGTTCGACAGTCCCTCCTGGACGACCCGGTAGGCGATGTCGTTCGTGTCCGCGCCGCTCTGCGTGACTTCGCCGCTCATCTCCCACGACACGGAGGCACCGGCCTGCTGCGTACGGACCACCAGGTCCTGCACTTTGCCCCGCCAGATACCGGTGGTCTCCTCGTCCGACACGGACCCCTGCGCCGCCGGGTCGGCGTCGGAGCGCAGCACGTCGAGCAGATCCCTGAGTTCGGACATGGCCCGGCGGCCGAGGTCGCCGATGAGGCGGGCGGTGTCCGTCACGGGTCCGTCCGTGGAGCGGATTTCCAGGGCCCCGGCCTGGATGACCGACAGGCCGACGTAGTGGGCGACCACGTCGTGCAGGTCGCGGGCGATCCGGGTGCGCTCCTCCAGCCGGGCGTTGAGCGCCGTCAACTCCTGCTCGCGTTCGAGGCGGCGGGCGCGGTCGCGCGCGAGCTCGATGTACAGGCGGTACGTACGGACCGACGCTCCGATCAGTACCGGGGCGGCGACCAGGGGAGCGAGGTGGCCCAGGACGTATTCATTGAACAGTGCGATGGGTGGAGGCGCGGGCAGCCCCGGCGGGGGTGGGGGCGGAGGGAAGGCCACCGTCAAGGCGATCGGAATCGCGGCACCGGCGAGGCCGACGAACACGGCCCAGCGGTGTCGCCCTTGCACGACGAGCGTGTACAGCGCGACCGGGTACAGCTCCCTCACGCCGTGCACCGACAAGGACACGACGGCCAGCACGGCGGGAACGAGTGGCAGGCGGCGGCGCAGGAGCACCGAGAGCGAGGCCGCGAGCGACGCGTACACCGACACCGATACGGCCAGTGGCGAGGGCTGGGCGAACGGCACCCCGGGATCGGCGGGCATGGCGGGAAACAGGGCGAGGGAGAGTGGGGCGAGGAGTGCGTAGGCGGTGGCTACCGCCGCCAGCATCAGGTCATAGATGAAGCTGCGTAGCTTCGGCCGTGGAGCCAGCCCCGTGAGGGGACCGGGTTCCTCGGTCCGCCGGGTGTCGGCGCCGGGCGTTTCCGGCTCGACCGGCTCGACCGGCTCGGACTGCCGCTCTCCCCGGGACACCGTGGATACCGTCGACTCCAGGCCGGACACCCGTTACACACCCCGCAGAGCGAGGGGGTGGTGCGGCCGCGCAGCGGCCGCCTCGGAAATACACCCGCGTTTCTTGGCCGCCACGAGATCTGCCACGTGGGGAGCCTAGACAACCACGAAACCGGAAAGCGGCGATTTGTCCGCTACTGACAGATCTCTCCGGGGCGGCCGGCCGGTTCATCAGGGGAGGATGAGGGGTGGTCAGACGAACGGCGGCATGTCCGGCATCCCCGGCATCCCCGGCATCCCCTCGGGGCCACCGCCGGGGAAGCCGGGGAAGCCGTCGGGACCGCCGGGACCACCGGGGAGACCGGGGAGACCGGGGAAGCCCGGCATGCCCGGCCAGCCTCCAGGGCCACCCGGGCCCGGCATGCCAGGCATCTCGGGCATACCCCCGGTACCGCCAGGCAGGCCCGGCAGGCCGGGCAGACCAGGCAGGCCCGGCATGCCGCCACCGCCACCCCCTGGTATACCGCCACCACCACCGCCACCGCCCGGCATCCCCCCGGGCCCCCCGGGCCCACCAGGCCCACCAGGCCCACGGCCGGGGAACCCCGGCATACCGGCACCACCCGTCGCGCCTCCGGGCATCCCACCAGGCATCCCGTGAGGCATTCCACGAGGCATCCCGCCGGGCATCCCGCCGGGAAGTCCGGGCCCGCCGCCGGCGCCGCCGGGCTCCGCGCCCCGCGCGGGCCCGCCCGAGGAGTTCTGCTTCACCCAGTCCCGGAAGGCCGAGACGTCCGTGTAGATCGCGTTACCGGTGTCGCAGCGGGATTCGCCCTGGGGCCCGCTCCCCGTACCCCTGCTCGTAGCACCCACCAATTGCCACTTATCGGCATTCTTGACGAGCGCGGGACCTCCCGAATCGCCGAAGCACGCGGTGTCGCTCGCCGTCCCGCCGACGCACAGTTCCTTGCCCGCCACGAAGGTGCTCCCGCACGAACTGCCGGATTTGACGGCGGTGTTCAGCATCTTCAGCTGACGCGGCGGTTCGGGCTGGCAGCCCTTGACGGGGCACTTGTCCTGGCCCCACCCGATCAATCGCAGCTCCGCGTCCGCCTTCGGCGGCGCCGAGGCGATCTCGGCGGGCGTGTTCGGTACGTCGTCGGCCAGGACGAGCAGCGCGATGTCCTGGCCCGGCAGGTTCTGCGAGGTGTCGAAGGGCACCACCCTGGCGACTCGGGCCACGGTGCCACCGGCGGCGCGGTCGTTCGATCCGATACGCACCGTCATGGATGCCGCGTTCTGCCCCATGACGCAGTGCTTCGCCGTCACCATGACCTTCGAGCCGATGAGGGTGGCACCGCAGTCATGTTGCCCGTTCACTTGAAGCGACCCCATGAACGCATACGTTTCCGCCGCGGGCTGCCCACCTATGATCAGCGGCGAATCCGCGTAGGCGGCACCGAGCACCGCCGCCGTACCGCCGCCGACGGCCAGCGCCACGAAGGCTCCCGCGAACGTACGATTGATCTTCCTTCGATGCCTCATAGCGCCGACCTACTCCGCCCGGATACGTGGGGAACAAGCGGGAGCAACCGCTCGTCAGGTGCGGAATTGAGTCAACGCCGGACGACCGGGGCCGGACGTCCGCCCTAAGGGGTATGTTCAGCCGGCCGACCGGCCGTGCTCCGCGGCGAACCACTCACGGCGCAAGTAGGCGCGTACGGCGTCGCGTTCGGCGTCCTGGCACCCGTCCCCGAGCGCCGACGGCAGCGCGCCGGTGACACTGGTGCCGTACCGGTGGTCGTAACGCACCAACTCGTCGGCGAGGTCGGAGGAGTCGGTACGGAGCTCGTCCCCGGCGGGCGGCCCACCGGGCACTTCCCGGTACGGCCGGGGCAAATACCCACCCGGCACCTGGCACAGAGCGAGGACGTCCAGGACGACCCCGCTCTCCAGCAGGTCGTCCCGGCACTCCAGCGCCACGCCGAACGCCTCGCTCCGCACCGCCTCGGGCAGCCCGCTGGCATGGGCGGCCGTCAGAGCGGCACGGTCCATCGCGTACCGGTACACCAGCGCGGGGACGAGTTCGACCACGCGCCCCAGACCCTCGCCGTACGCGGCCCGCGCCGCCCCGCTCGGACCCCAGCCCTGCCAGGGCTCTTCGGCGGATGGTCGGTGTGCGCTCATGCCACGACGCTACCTGCGAGCGACCGCGGACGAGAAAAGATCGATCCGGTTGCCCCGACCGGGCGTCCATCGCCACGGAGCTGGTGGTGCCCGCCGTGTCGGACCTTCCGGGATGGGCTTCGCCACGACGCTTCGCTCCAGAACTCGCTTTCGTGCCCCTGCCGTTCCGGAGAGGCGAGCCGCTCCTCTCCGTGGCTCTGCTTCTGTGAAACGCGGGGGCGGAGGAACGTGACACGACCACGGGAAATTCTTTTGGGCCGTGGCGGAAGTGGTAATGACGGCTCCACTCTCCGGGTCGCCTATCACGGCGTGATAGGGCTCAACCCGGGTCCCCTTGCCGCCTGTTGGCCTCTCTGGCAAGAATCTGTCTGTTCTGCATACGGCAACGACGGCCACAGGTGTAACGACGGACGACGACAGACGGGGAGTCGGAGATGAGTACGGGACAGCCGGGTCCGGGGTTACCCCCTCGCCCACCGTCACCACCACCGACGCCGCCACGCAGCGGCCGAAGAGCCGAAACCGCGGCGCTCGTGACCGCGTTCACCGGCCTCGCCGGGCTCCTGCTCGGATTCTTCGGAGTCCCCTCGTTCGTGACGCCACCCACCGCGCGCACGGTCACGGCCACGACGACTGTCACGGCAACGGCGACAGTGACAGCTTCCCCCGCTCCCGACCCGAGCGGATCCACGAGCTCGCCTCCGAGCCCACGCGCCGACGGGACCAAAGACGTACCGCTGACCGACATCGCGCCTCTCGGTGGGTCATACGTCAACTGGGCGGTCGGGCCTGTGGTGATGGGTGGCAAGCGCTTCTCCAATGCCGTCACCACCGAGCCGGGCAACGGCGAAAGTGTGGGCTACAGCATCAACGAGCGCTACCAGAGCCTCACCGCCACCGTCGGTCTTGACGACGACGGCCTGGCGTATCCCGCCACAGTGACGTTCAAGAGCGGTGACGAGAGCGGCAAGACCCTCAAGACGGTGACCGCACAGATCAATCGGCCGGCCAAGGTGACCGTGGAGCTCACGGGCGTCGCCATCCTCACGATCGAGGTCGGGCAGGCCGACTTCAAAACTCCCAAAGTCGCCCTCGGTGATCCCGTGCTCCACCGCCTCTGACAGCCGCCGCCACACGGCGGCCCGGCCTGGTGCGGCGGCGTCGGCGCCGCCGTACAGGGCGTGGACGCAGTCAGTCGTCCTTCTCCCCGAGCGCCATTCGCAGCCAGTCCAGCGCTGGGCGTGCTCGTAGCCTGCGCCCGTATTCGATGCCCTGGAGCATGCACTCCAGCTTGTCGGCCTCGCGGGCGCAGACGGCTTCGGGCGACGCCTGCGGTCGAGCCCCGGTCAGCCGACACCGTCCCGCACCAACTGCACCAGCAGACCCACATCCCGCAGATCCGGCAGCGCGACATCGGCGCCGACCGCCTTCAGATCGGCCTCGCTGCTCCTGCCGGAGGCGACGGCGATGACCCGTACCCCCTGGGTCCGGCCGCCCTCGACGTCGGCCGGAGTGTCGCCGATCAGAATCGCGTCAGCCGCAGCGACGCCCGCCTGGTCGAGGGCCAGTCGCACCAGGTCGCCACGCTCGTCGGCGTCCTCGCCGTAAGCCCCGATCTCCCATTCGATGTGTGTATCCAGGCCGAACACGGACAACTTGATCCTGGCGGCGGCCTGGATGTTGCCCGACACCACCGTCTGCCGGACGCCCGCCGCGGCCAAGGCCCCCAGGGCCACCGCGGCTCCGGGAAGTGCCTGCCCTCGTTCCCGGAGCTCGGCCGCTCGCTTCAGATGCTGCTCTTCGAGGGCCTGAGCGAACCGCTCGAAGTCTTCCCGATCCGTGACCAGCCCGTGCAGCTTCGCGGTCTCCCGGAAAATGACCGGTTCGGTGATCCCGTCGATCGCCGCCTGCTCCCGCATCGGCACACCCGTAGCCGCGAGGAACGCCGCCGCCGACAACTCCCGCCCCACCCCGCACGTATCGATCAGCGTGTGATCGACATCCCACAACACCAGCCGCATGTCGTCCTCCCCAACTGCCCGGAAAATCCACTGGGTTACGAGAGTCGACCCAAGCGGGCACACAGCGTGCCCGAACACCGTTTCTCGCCCTACGCTGACCACTATGGACTCACCGAGGCTGCCCGTCGGTGAGCGGATCGTGTACTACCGCCGAGAGAACGGCAACCGCACGCGAGCCGCCGTCGCCGGGCTCTGCGGCATCAGCGAGCGCTACCTCGCCTACATCGAGGGCGGTCAGCGCATCCCCTCCCATGGCGTCCTCGTCCGCATCGCCGCCGAACTCGGAGTCCCCGTCAGCGCGCTCCTCACCGAGGTCGACACGCCCGAACAAGCAGCCCCGCTGACCGTCGCACCCGCCATCGCCCAAGCCCTCATGGGCTACGGGCCGCCACGCTCCCGCGACGTCATCCCGGCCGCGGAACTCCGCGATGCCGTCGAGGCGGCCTGGCGGATCTGGCAGACGTCCAAGACACGCTTCACGGAAATCGCCACTGTGCTCCCTCGACTGATCGGAGAGGTCGAGCACGCCACTCGCGCACGCCGTCTCGGAACCGACGCCCCGGCACGGCGCGACGTCCTGCGTACTGCCGCTGACCTCTACGGATTGACACGCTCCTACTGCCGCCGCACCGGCCGCAACGACCTCGCCCTCATGGTCGCCGACCGGGCTCTGCGCGCCGCCGAAGATGCCGACGATCCCATCCGTATCGCGGCAGCCAGCTGGAACATGGGCCACGTCATGCTGTCCGACCCGCACGAAGGCGCCGTGGAAGAAGCCGCCGACATCGCACTCTCCGCCATCGAGACCCTCAGCCGAGGCAAAGAGACCCGCGAAGCCCGCGCCATGGCCGGGGCTCTCCAACTCGTCGCCGTCGTCGCCTCCGCCCGTCGCCGCCAGTGGTGGAGAGCCCGCGACCGACTCACCAACCAGGCGCGCGGCCTCGGTGACCGCGCGGGTGAGGGGAACGTTCAGCACACGGTGTTCGGCCCTACCAACGTCGCTCTGCACGCGCTGAGCATCGAGATGCTCGCCGGGGAGGCCGGGGAAGCGCTGCGTGTGGCCGACAGCATTGACACCCGCCAACTCCCCAGCCGCGAAAGGGCATTCACGTTCACCCTTGAAGTGGCGCGCTGCTACGCCATGCGGCACGAAGACGCCGCGACTCTCGTCCACCTCCTGCGCCTGGAGGAACTTTCCACCGAGGACCTGGCTCGCAGCCCAGCCGCCCTCGATCTCCTTGCCGACCTGCGTAGAAGAGCCCGGCCCACGTACCGGGACCAGGTCGACGGCCTCGCAGCGAGGGCGGGACTGACATGAACTGAGAGTTCATGCGAACTCTCAGTTCATGGTGTGCACCGCCCCAGCCCCTACCGTCTCCCCATCCCCGAGGAGACGAGGCGACATGTCCACCCCGCCCACAAACCCTTCCGCCACAGGCACCCGCCTGCAGGCGACCGGCATCGAGGACGCGCTCAACCGCCGGCCGGACGACCCGGCGCGGTACCGGCGCTGCGAGGTGTGCCACGAGATGGGCGCGGACGTCGTCACCCGCATGTTCGTCACCAACTCCGGCGGCGCCCACACGAGCTACGCGCACCGTGGCTGCGCCGGGGTGGCCGGGGCCAGTGAGGTACTGGACGGCGGGGCCTTGGAACCAGCCCCGCTAGCCGCCCCCGCCCGCGCGACCACGGAGGACTGCCGCGTCGGCCTGCACGCCGAGGTGATCACGCCGTGATGACCCAAGCCGCCACAGCCATCACCAACTGGCTCGCCTCCACACACCACGTACCCGCCCAGGCCCGGCGGGAGTTCGACGTGGGTATCGCCCTCGTGCCGACCGGCGAGCAGTTCGACGCCATCCGCCTGCCCGCCCCCGTCGTCCACGCGGCCGCAGGCAGCCAAGACCCGGACGCCGTCGCCGCATACCTCACCGAGGCCCTGAAGAACGGGGCCGTCATCCACGACGCGTACGGCATCGGCGTCTGGTACTACGCACTCGTCCCACCGGGCACCCACACCCACTGGCAGGTGCCGGACGTCGAGTGCCTACGGCCCGGAACCTGGCTGGGAGTACCCCGCCTCGACCTCACCGCACGCCCCGGCCCGCACTGGACCCTGCCACCAACCGCCGTCGGCAGCGTATGCGCGGCCCAAGCCGTCGTCGACCTCGTCGCCCTCGGGCAGAACAGACTGCGCCAGACGCCGACGCCGGAGCGGACGCCATGAGGTCCGTGATCCGGCACGCGGAATGGACCCTCGGCACCGACACGACACCCGCTCTACGAGCGCACAGAGACCAAGTGAGCCGAGCAGCGGGCGCGCAGCCTCACGCCGCAAACCCCACATTCGTCACGTACTCGTACTGCCCCCACTGCGACCCCAAGTCCTCGATGACATCCGTCCACGCCCCGTCCAACGCCTCCGCATCCGCCTCCGCCCACGCCTCAACGATGCGGTCCCACCGCCGTACGTTCAGGGCCCGGTACTCCACCACCCGCTGCCGCGGACGCGGCACCTGGGACTGGTTGAGGGGGTGCAGCTCCACCCGCGTGCCCCCCGCCGAGTTGAGGCGGCGCAGCAGATGGCGGGCCACGTTGTGGCGGCGGACCGTCCAGTACGCCGCGTCGATCCGCTCCAGGTTCGCCGCCGTCGGGTTACGGACGCCCGCCAGCCACGCCTTGACCGTACGGTCGGTGACCGTGAGCCCCGCCTCCCGCGCCGCCGCCCACGCATGCGGCGTACGCGTCAGATAGTGCAACCGCGCCATCAACCCTCGCTTGACCGTGACCGGCGTCGCGATGCCGCCCGCCAGCCCGTCCAGGACCCGGGACACGGCCTCGCTGCCCTTGATGCCGCGCGCCCCGTACTTGCCGAACTCATGGCTCTGCTCCGGCACTTCAGTCCTCCACACCCTCAGCGACAGCAACAGCGCCGGCGGTATACGTGTCCTTGACCTTGACCTCCGTCACGCCCCGGCCCTCCGCGAACACCCCGCGCCAGTCGCCGATCACATGGAGTTCGTCGGTGCCCATCGCCCGTACCACCGCCAAACCCTCGTCGTGCGCCTTGTACGCCTTCATCCAGAGGTTGGCGAACGCCTGGGAGCGGATGATGTGCATCCAGTCCGGACGGTACAGCTCACGGTTGTAGTTCGACTCCCCCATCGTGGAGACGAACTTGGAGTACATCGCCTTCACGTACTCCAGCGTCACCTCGTCCCCGTCCGTGATCGCCGCGTCACGGGCGTCCTTGAGGGCGATACGGAACTTCTCCAGGAGGTTCTCCGTCGCCCCGGACGTGAACGACTCGTGGATCTCCGGGGGTTCGCACAAACCGTACTTCGGGCCCGACAGCCGTTGCAGCAGGCGCAGGGTCGGCTCGGTCACCCACAGCGGGCCGGGCTCGTCGCGGTTGCCGATCGGGTTCGGCAGTACGTCCTCGTGCTCCCACGCCGGCGGCGTGATCAGGTGTACGCCCGCCCGGCGCCGGTCGTGCGCGAACCCGGTGGAGTGCTCCAACTGCCCCAGCGGCAGATGCGTCTTCAGGGCCGACAGGTACGCGCCGTTGATGTCGAGCGCCGTCACCTCGTGCTCACCCGGCGGCAGCTCGCGCCGCGTCCATTTGGGGCGCGCCTCCCAGATCTGGTCGGCACCCTTGGCCGTCTGCTTGCGCAGCACGTCCGGGATCCAGGGGTGGGCGATGATGTCGTAACGCGCGCCCTTGCGCGACTCGTCCAGCAGCCGCATCGCGTCCGGGATCGCCCGCTTGACCAGCGCGGCGGTGGCCGCCTCGATGTCCCCGTGATGCTCGGCGAGGGCCCCGCGCACAGCCTGGGTGACGAGGTCGGAGGGCTCGGGACGGGGAGGCTGGAAGGCCCGGCGGGTGGGGGGTTTGGGGGACCCGGCCGGAGCGGTCGCGGACGTGGCAGGCCTCGACGATTCCGTACGGGCTGGGGCGGCCGCCTTCTCCGTACGGGCCGGGACCGCCGGGGCCGGGGCCTCCGAGACCACAGCCTCCGGAACCGAAGCCGCCGGAGCCGAAGCCGTCTGCCCCGCCTCCTCGCACTCCGCCGGATCCAGATGCTGCGCGAACCCCGCCACCCGCTGCCGGGCCGGCCGCCCACACAGCACGCACGGCTCGGGCGCACCGAGCAACTCGACATCGTCCCCGGCCTCATCCGCATCCACCGGTTCAGGCTCAGGTTCGACTACAGGTTCAGACCCCGGTTCAGACCCCGGTTCAGACTCCGGTTCGTACTCCTCCAGCCGCTCCCGCACCCCCTCCAGCAGATACGCGTACCGCGTACGCACCTCGCCCGACGGGTCACGGCCCGTCTCCCACCCCGTGACCGTCGACGGGCTGACACCGAGCGCGCGGGCGACCTGCGCCTTCGAGAGGCGGGCGGCCTCGCGCAGCCGCAGGCGCTGCTCGGGCGCCGGGAGCACGGCCTCGGGCCCGACCGAGGCGAGCAGCGAGTCGATCGCGTCGAAGTCGCTCACCGTCCCGCCACCCCGTCCTTCACGTTCCCGTTCACGTTCACGTTCTCGCCCGTCCGCAGCGCCCGCGCCTCACACGCCCGCGTCGGCCCTGCCAACAGCTCCAGAGAACCGATCCCATAGTGCGCGGCCAGCACATCACAGTCGCGCAGGCTCCACGCCGTGGTGCCCGCCTGACGCCGCGACACCTGAGTCTGCGTCAGACCCAGCACCACGGCCAGGTCCCGCTGCGACTCGCCCGTCGCCTGCATCAGCGCCGCCACGGTCAACCGCAGCGACTCCTCAAGCCCCAGTCCTCCCATAGACCCCACCCTACCAACCAGCGATGCGAAAACCGCATGGAACCGAGGAATAAGGACTACCCCAGTCGCTCGGCGAGGAACGCCTCCCAGGTGCGCTCGCCCAGCGTGGCCGTGCCGTCCAGGCAGAGGTTCTCGCCCGCCCGGTAGGCGCGCCCCGCCTTGCCCGGCAGGGGCACCGGAACCAGCAGCCGACGCGTGCCGCGCGCCTGGAGATACGTACGGATCAGGTCCCCCATCCCGTACGTCTTCGGCCCAGCCAGGTCGGGCGCCTGCCCGGACGGCTCGCCCAGGGTCAGCTCCACCAGCCGGGCCGCCACGTCACGCGAGTCGACCGGCTGGAAGCGCAGGCCCGCCGGAACGGGGACGACCGGCAGCTTGGTCATCTTCTGCGCCATCAGCAGGATCAGGTCGTAGAACTGGGCCGCGCGCAGCCCCGACCACGGAATGCCGGACAGCCTCACCGCCTGCTCGGCCGCCAGCTTCGCCCCGAACCAGCCCAGCGGGACGCGGTCCGCGCCGATGACGGAGACGTACACGAGGTGCCGCACCCCGACGTCGGAGGCGACCCGTACAAGGTTGGTGGTCGCCTCGTCGTCACCTTTGGGACCGCCCGCGAGGTGCAGGACGACGTCGGCGCCGTCGACCGCGAGCCCGAGCCCCTCGGGCCGCAGCAGGTCGGCGGCGACGTACTCGACACCGCCGCCGTCCTCGCGACCGTGGCGGCTGAGCACGCGTACGTGGTGGCCCGCGTCGAGCAGGAGCGGGACGACATGACCGCCGAGCGTGCCGGTGCCACCGGTGACCAGGATCGTTGACGCCATCGCTGCTGCTCCTCAATTCGTTTCGTAGAAGATGAGCAGGTAAGCGGTGATCTACTTCTCTGGACACACCGCGCGTGAGGAATGTGACCGGAGGAATGGGGCCAATGGACGAGCACATAGCGGAGCCACAGACGCAGGCGCAGGCGCAAACACCGGCGCAGACACAGACACTGACGGACCGTTTCGAGCAGGACCGGACCCATCTGCGGTCGGTGGCCTACCGGATGCTCGGCTCGCTCAGCGAGGCCGAGGACGCCCTGCAGGACGCCTGGCTGCGCGCCAGCCGCGCCGACATCAGCGACGTCGAGAACCTCGGCGGGTGGCTGACGACGGTCGTGGCGCGGGTGTGCCTGAACATGCTCCGCACCCGCCGCACCCGCGGCGAGGACCCGCTGGACGAGGTGACCCCCGACGCCGACACCGGCGGCCCCGACCAGGAGGAGGGGCGGCCCGACCCCGAGCAGGAAGCGGTCATGGCCGACTCGGTCGGGCACGCGCTGCTCGTCGTACTCGACACGCTCTCCCCGGCGGAACGGCTCGCGTTCGTCCTGCACGACATGTTCGCCGTGCCCTTCGACCAGATCGCCCCGATGATCGAGCGGACCCCGGCCACCGCCCGCCAACTGGCCAGCCGCGCACGCCGACGGGTCAAGGGCGGGACCACCGCACCCGCCCCCGACCTGGCCCGCCGCCGCCAGGTAGCCCAGGCCTTCCTGGCCGCCACCCGCGAGGGGAACTTCGAAGCCCTGGTCACACTGCTCCACCCCGACGTGGTCCTGCGCGCCGACAAGGCGGTCGTCCCCTCCCCCGAGCCCATCTTCCTCGGCGGCGCCGTCACGGTCGCCAAGGCCGCGATGGCCGCGATCGGCCGCGCCCGCTTCACCGGCGTGGCCCTGGTCGACGGAACCCCCGGCCTCACCATGGCCCCGTACGGCCGCCTGCGCGTGGCACTCCGCTTCACCTTCGCCGACGACGCGATCACGGAGATCGACGTCATCGCGGAACCGGCCCGCCTGAGCGAACTGGAGATCACGGTCGCGGACGCCTGACGGCGGACAACCGCAGGTCGGCCCGGCCCGGCCCGCCGAACCCGGGGCCGGACCGACCTGCGCCAACCCACCGACTACGCTCACCGATCATGCAATTCTCAGCCGACGCCATCCTGTTCGACAGCGACGAGACGCTCGTCTCCAGCATGCGCTCGGTCGTACGGGCGTGGACCGGGTGGGCCGCGGCGTACGGCATGACCCTTGAGGACGTCGCCCGCGTCGAGGTGCACGGCAGGCCGGCCGCCGCGATCGTGGCCGAGCTGCTGCCCGCCGCGCAGGTCGCCGAGGCCGTGGCCCGGCTGGAGGACGCCGAGGTCGCGGACGCGGTCGCAGGCGGCGTCGTGGCCGTCCCGGGCGCGCCCGAACTCCTCGCCGCGCTCCCGCCGGACCGCTGGGCCGTGGTGACGTCCGGCACCCGGCGCGTGGCCGAGGCCCGTCTCGCCCAGGTCGGCATCCGCCCCGCACACCTGGTCACGGTCGACGACATCACCCACCACAAGCCCCACCCCGAGCCGTTCCTGCTGGCCGCCGAGCGGCTGGGCGTCGCCCCGGCCCGCTGCGTGGTCGTCGAGGACGCCCCCGCCGGCCTCACCTCGGGCCGGGCCGCCGGAATGAAGACGATCGCCCTCACCAGAACCCACCAGGCCCACGAACTCGACGCGGACGCAACCGTCGCCGACCTCACCGCCGTATCCGTACGGGTCACGGCAACCGGCCTGGAGATCACCGTCGGCTGACCGGCAAAGACCGCCACACGCCCGACGGATACGCAAAAGGCAGGGCATTGCACGCCCATCGCGCGGGCGTGCCTTCTTCGTGCCTATTGCGTTGTACGGGCATGAATGTATGTCGAGTTCTCAGTACTGTGGTGGCAGGGTCGGCGTTGGTGGCTGCAGTGGCACCTTCTGCTCAGGCGTTTGACCTCGGCCGGACCATCAGCAGCGCCGCACAGACGGCCTCCGTCGCCGGGCAGAAGGCGAAGCCCGTGGCCGAAGGGATTGTCGGGCCCAATCTGAACAAGCGGGTCAAGGCAGTCGGGGATGCCGTGAAGGCCGGGACTGACGCCGCCAAGGCCGGGCACGACCTGGTCAGTTGAGTTCGCGGGCAGTTTCAGGGGAGTCCCATTTCCCCTTGCCCGATCTTTCCGCCCTCGGGGATCACCCGGGGGCGGACTTCCATTTTGTGCGACTTAGTGGCGGGTGGGACATTGTCCGTTGGTACGGGTAGTGCGAGTAGTACGGATCGTATGAATCACACGGACGGTGTCGAATTCGATCTCGCCGATCCGCGGTTCTGGACACTCCCCCGCGAGCGCCGCCTCGAAGCCTTCGCCCTGCTGCGGCAGTTGGACCGGCCCGCCTACTTCGTAGAGCGGGCCGCGGCCGGGAGGCGGCGGCCCGAGCGCGGGTTCTACGCGCTCGTACGGCACGCCGACGTCGTCGAGGCCAGCCGGATGGCCGACGTGTTCGCCAGCGCGCCCGGTGCCACGTCCCCCGAGCCGCCCCGCTGGGTGCGGGGGGTGTTCGGGGACTCCATGGTCAACCTGGACGGGCCGCGCCACGCCCAGCTGCGGCGCGTGGTCTCGCGGGCCTTCACCCCCCGCGTCCTCGCCGACGCCGAGAGCGGGATCCGGGACCTCGCCGCCCGTATCGTCGACGACCTCGTGGCCACCGGGGCCGACGAGTTCGTCTCCGCCGCGGCCTCGCGCATGGCCTTCGAGGTCATCTGCGACATGCTCGGCGTGCCCGAGCCGGGCCGGGTGGAGATCGCCCGCCAGGTCGACCGGGCCTCCGAGAACGCCGGGGTCGCCCGTACGCTGCGGGCCCGCATCCGGGTGCCCGGGCGCGGACTGCGGGCGCTGGGCCGGATGCAGCTCACCGTCGCCGCGCTCGGGCGTGAGCGGCGCCGGCGGCCCACCGGGGACCTCATCTCCGCCCTGGTCAGCGCCGACGTCGACGGGCAGGCCCTCAGCACCCGCCAGCTGGGCTCCTTCTTCTCGCTGCTCATGGTCGCCGGCGTCGAGACCACCCGTAACGCCATCGCGCACGCGCTCGCCCTGCTCACCGACCACCCCGAGCAGCGCGAACTGCTCACCTCCGACTTCGAGCGGTACGCCGACGGCGCCGTCGACGAAATCGTCCGCGTCTCCACTCCCATCATTCAATTCCGGCGGCATGTGATCCGTCCTCATACTCTGGGCGGGCAGGCCTTTGTGCCCGGGGACCGGGTCATGCTGCTTTACGCCTCCGCCAATCGCGACGAGGCCGTGTTCGACCGCCCGGACGCCTTCGACATCACCCGGCGGCCCAATCCCCATCTGGGGTACGGGGGCGGCGGGCCCCATTACTGTCTCGGCGCCCATCTCGCCCGCGTCGAGATCAAAGCCCTGCTGCGCGAACTGCTGAGCCGCCCGCTCGCCCTGCGTGCCGTGGGCGTGCCGGATCTCGGGCATTCCAATTTCGACAACCGCGTACGCGCACAGCGGTGTGCGTTCGCCTCCAAGTGAGACCGGGTGGGACCACGCCCATAAACCCGTAGGCCCACAGCCCCGTAGACCCGAACAGATCATCCGACTTGCGCTAGACGGGTTGCCGCGCACCCCCTCCCGTACGGACACGCCCGCGGATACGGCCCTTCCCGCGATGCCCGGAGTATTCCTATGACCATCTGGTCTTTCTCCCCGCATTCCCGTCGAAGGGTTTGTTCGGCATGCACAACATCTCTGGTTCTGTCGCACGGGCCGCCCTGGTGGCAGGCCTCATCACCACGCTGGGTACGGCGTACAGCGCGGCCGCGGCCAGTGGCGATCCCGTCGGGGAACGCTCCTCCACGCCGCCGGGCGCGGCGTCGGCCCCGTTCGCCGCCCAGGCTGACCCCCAGGCTGATTCCCGGGCCGACTCCCAGGCCGCCAGCGGCGCTGACTCCGCATCAGGCCCGCGCGACGACCACGACGGTTACGCCCGCGACGACCACGACCGCCCCGGCTACGGGCACGGACACGGACACGGGCACGACAACGGCACCGCTGACGACCACGGCGACGACTACGGCCATGAGCACAGCGGCGACACCCCCCGCCCGCACCCCTCCCACCACCAACCGTCCCCGCACCACCCCTCCAAGCACCCTCACCACCCCCCGCACCACCCCAAGCCGTCGCACACGCCGACCAAACACCCCCACCCGCACCCCCACCCGCACCCCACTCCCACCCACACCAAGCCGACCCACCCGGGGACTCCGGACCACACCACCCCGCCCGGCCACACCACCCCTCCGGGTGACAACCAGCCGCCGCACCAGGGCAAGCCGCCCCAGGAGAGCAAGCCGCCGCAGATGGCGGACACCGGCAGCGACAGCCTGCCGCTCGTCCTCGGCGCGGCCGGCGGCACGCTGCTCATCACCGGTGGAGCCGTGCTGGCGCTGAGCCGACGCGTGGCCCGCCACCAGCAGACGCAGTAAACCTCCGTTACTTCTGCACGCCGGGCGCGTTTAGCCATGGCAACTGCGGCTTCGCGGTGGCCGTCGGCCGTCGGGGGCCCTGAAGCGTTGGAACGAACAAGGAGAACTTGATGTCTCGTATCGCGAAGACCGTCGCCGTCCTCGCCGGAACGGGTGCGGTGGCGCTTAGCGGTGCCGGCATGGCCACGGCCGACGCTGGGGCGCACGGCAATGCGTCGCACTCCCCGGGTGTGCTGTCCGGCAACCTGATCCAGGTTCCGGTCCACGTGCCGGTCAACGTGTGCGGCAACACCATCAACGTGATCGGCCTGCTGAACCCGGTGTTCGGCAACCACTGCGAGAACGAGAGCGGCCACCACGGAGGCTACGGGCGCTGAGCCCCTCCGTCGACGACGGTTCGTTCACGTACGGCCCCCGGGTTTCCCGGGGGCCGTACGCGTATGCGCCGAGCGGTCAGTCCGCGTACTTGTAGATCTTGCGGTGGTCCAGGAGCGCCGCCGGGGTGGTGTTCCACGGTGGCATCCGCTCCTTGAGGGCGGCGACGCGGCCGTGCTGGGGATCGTCGGAGCCGGGCGGCTGGGCCGGGCGGTAGCCCGACTTGGTGTGGCGGGTCTGCCAGCGGGACCAGATGAGGTCGACGAAGGCGTGGTGGAGCCAGAAGACCGGGTCGTTGACGGCGCCGCCGCCGATCATGGTGCCGCCGATCCAGCGGTGGACGCGGTTGTGGAGGCGCAGTTTGTCGGTGCCGGCGCCGTCCGTCCAGCCCTCCATCTTGTTGCGGAAGCCGGTGGGGCTCAGGGAGTTCCAGGGCTCGACGTCGTAGACGGAGTCGGCGAGCGCCCGGTTGAGGTCCTCGCGCGGCGGCAGGTCGAGCTGGTTGCCGCGGCCGAGGGCGTTGCCGAGGTCGCGGGTGAGGAAGGGGTCCTCGGTCACCCCGGCCTCGATCTTCCACTTGCCGTGCCGGTGGGCGAAGGGCCCGGTCATCACCTGGAAGTCCTCGCCGCGGCCGGTGCCGCCCATGAAGTCCTCGGCCCACAGCGACGACGAAGGGGAGTTGTCGCGGGTCCAGTCCCAGTACGGGACGGTGACGCGGGGGTTGACCGCGCGCAGCTCCCGTTCGAAGTCGAGCAGGAAGCGGCGGTGCCAGGGCAGGAAGGAGGGCGCCATGTGGGCGACGCGCAGCCCTTCGTCCCCGTCGCCGACGAAGTACTCGATGTGCGTGCGGACGAACCGGTCGTACTTGCCCCGGCGCTTGAGCTCCAGGACGGCGTTGACGAAGGCCCGCTTCTCGGCCTTCGTGAGGTTCTTCTGGTTCTTGCGGATGTACACCATGCGGGTTGTCTCACCTGGCCTGTCGGGTGCGGGGCGTCACTTGCCGTGGACCGGGGCGGCGGCCAGACGGGCGGGGCCCAGCACATCGACCGCCGCACGGACGGCCTCCAGCGGCGTCGCGTACGAGGTGTAGTGGTCCACCGAGCTGATGTACGTGCCGTCGGCGCGGCGCATCAGGTGCAGATGGCGGCCGTCGATGAGGGCCTCGAACCCGGCTCCGGCCGCGCTGTTGCCGCCCGGCCCCGGGTGCGGGATCGCCGCGAGGGTGCCGGGCGGGCGGTCGGGGGCCCGGCCGGCCGCCGCCGCCACCGCCTGCGCGTGCATGTCGGCGAGGACCGTGCGGCCCTGGATGCGGCGGCCCCGGTAGGTCTCGTCGAACGCGGTGGGCAGGCCGGCGCGGTCGGCGAACGCCTCGCCACCGCTGTCGCGCCAGAGCCCGGCCGGATCAGCCGGATCGGCCGGGTCGGCCTCGGCGGCGGGGGCGGCGTTGATACGGGCGAGGGTGCCGCCGGTGAAGCTGACGACCGTCAGGGTGAACAGGCCGCGCAGCACTCCGCGCCGGGTGGAGGCGGGGGCCGTCCACGGGGGGTGGCCGGGCCACAGCGCGCCGGGGCGCGGCAGGCGAAGGCGCTTGAGGCCGGGGCGCCGCCGCGGCACCGGGTCTTCGGTGATCACACGGGTCTCCGTTCTGCCCCGGGGCTGATCACTTACAGCCCGGGGCTGATCATGCACAAGGGGGCATTCGGGACAACGAGGCCGCCCCGAAACCGTTCCGGCCCTGGTTGCTCACTTGGTGTCGGATCCGGCGGGTGGCCGTGACCTTCCCGGCGGCCGGTCGTTGGTGCGGGTAGGGCAGAGGAGAATGAACGCCTACTGGGGTCCCGGAGGCCAACGCGCTTCCGGGGCCTTGGTCTTTGCTCCCCGGCCTCCCCGGCCCTTTGCCCCCGACCCTTGCGCCTCTCGCCTCTTCGCGCGGTCGGCTTCTGACGGGCCGCCAGCCCTCGCCACTCACATGCAGTAGCCGCGTGCTTGCTCAGCGCGACAAGTGAGATTTGTCGGATTAGCGTCCTTGGTGTCCGTGTTCATCACATCAGGAGACACCGAAGATGACGTTTCGTCAGATAGCTGTAGCCGCCGCCCTGTCCGCCGTGGCGATCCTTCCGGTCGCCGGCGCCGCCCAGGCAGCGCCCCCGACGGCCCGTACCCCGGCATCGGCGGCACTTTCGTGCGGGTACGGCGAGAAGTGCAAGGACAAGGACAAGGACCACCGGGAACACGGCCGCTACGACAACCATGGCAGCTACGGCCACGACGGTCGTGACGACCACGACGGCCGCTACGGCCAGCACGGCGGCCTTCTCGGCCTGCTGTTCGGGGTGCTCTAGTTCCCACCCGGTCCGCACATGAGAACGGCGTGCGCCGCGGACTTCACCGTCCGCGGCACACGCCGTTTCCGTACGCCCGGGGGCCCGGCGGGAACTACTTGCGCAGGCGGCGGACCGGAAGGACGCAGTGGCCCGCGCTGGTGAGCGTCTCCTCCTCGCCCACGAACGCCCGCAGCAGCTCCTCGGTGACCGGTCGGCCCGGGACCGCCTCGGGCCAGGCGCGGGTGGCGAAGATGAAGTGCGCGGCGTCCTCGGCCTGCGCGGCCTGCATCCACTCCGGGGGCGTGACGCACTGGACCTTGAGCTGAGGCATCGTCAGGGAAACCTGGCCGCCCTCCAGAAGAAGCGTCACCGGCATCGTCGCCCCGTGCTCGGCGTCGCCCACGGTCCCGGCCGGCATGCCGATCTCGTCGAGCAGCTCCCGGACGGCCGCCTCGGCGCCCTCGGGGCCGCCTTCGCCGTCACCCATCGAGTACGCCATGAGGAAGGCCACGTCGCGGTCCTCGTCGGGGTGCGGGCCGCTCCACGCGAGCAGGGCGAGGGTGCCCAACTGGGCGGTCCTGGAAGGGCGTACGGCACTGGAAGCTGAGGTCATGCCGGGACTCTAGCGACATCGGGGAGACACCAGGACCAAAGGCCACTCGTTAGGGCGAATCGGATTGCCGTGCGCCCCGACCCGCCCGCTGTCCGGCCGCCTGCCGTCTCCTGCCCGCCCCAGTCCGCCCCTGTCCGGGCCCGCCATGCGGACATCCGAATTTCCCGTTCCTGAGATTCCCGAAATCCGCCGGAGATCTTATCCCGCGCCCCCGAAAGGAAATTCGCCGCTATTTATCAGTGGCCGACCGGAAGGCCGCCGAGAAGTCCCGCAGCCGGGGGAAGGCCATTGACATTGTTCAGTCCTCCCGTAGCCTGCCCGACCGTGTGGATCAGGGAGTCGCTCGACTTCGGGTCAAGGGCCTGCGTCTGGACGATCGTCGGCGTGGGGTCGGCGAGCGCCTGGCCCGCCAGCGCCTCCAGCCCACCGTTGAGGCTGGTGGGAGGCATGCCGGGGGCGCCGAAGCCACTCGACGCGAACGCCGGGGTCGCGGCCCCCACCACTGCCAGGGAACCGGCGACGATCGCGGCAACCTTCATCGGCTTCATCATCATTCCTTCCGGAGGCGACATTTCGTCGCGGTTTACGGTTCGTTGTATGCGCTATTCGAAGTGTCACGCGCTTCCTCTTGGCTAACGACCTCCCCGCCCGAGGGAAACCCAGCAGCCGGGAAATTGTTGCCGGACCACTCGTATGAAGTGGGCCGCGCAGATACTCGTACGAAACGAATCCTCGTATCACCATCCAGGCAGCTGTATCCCGGCAGCCGCCGCACAGCACGAAGCGCCGGTCCTGTCCGGGACCGGCGCTTCGTGTGTGTGCTGCGGTACGGGGTGGTGCGCTCAGGAGACCGGCAGGGGCAGAGGGAGGGGGAGCGGAAGGGGCAGCTTGGGGAGCTCGGGGAGCGGGAGCTTCGGCAGGCCGGGCAGGCCACTGCCGAGCACGGCGCTCAGGAGCAGGTTGAGCAGGGCGCCGACCGCTGCCGTGGCATCGGCCACGACCCCCGTGAGATTGAGGGCGGTGAGGTCCTTGACCAGCTGCTCCACGGCCTTCTGCAGCGTGGCCACGGCATCCGCCACGGGGTCGGCTGCCGCCGGGGCGCCGTGCGCGGCCGCCTTCGTCACAGGCAGCTTGGGCAGGCCCGGCAGCGCCGGCAGGGGCAGCGGCACGGGCAGCGGCGGGACGACCGAGGCCGCCGGGGGTGTCGCGGGCGTCGCGGCGGCCGGGGCTGCGGGAGCGGTGGCCGCGAGCAGCTTGGCGATCGCGTCCTTCAGGGCGTCCACCAGCTTGGTGAGCGCCTCGGGGGACAGACCGCCCTTGGCCACCGCGCTGAGCAGTTCGGTCGCCGCACCGAGCACCGGCCCGATCGGGCCGACCCCCTTGAGCGGAGCAAGCACCGTGTCGAGCCCGGGCACGGGGGGCAGGGGGACGGCGTCGGCCGGGGCCACCACCGGCCGCTCCTCGGGCTGTTCTGCGGCCATCGCGGTGCCCGTGGCACCCGCGACGCCGAAGAGCATCGCGGCCGAGACGGCGGTTGCGGTGATACGACGAGAGGCGCGACCACGCATGGAAGGGGGTCTCCTTCGGTGAGGGAACAAGATTTCCCTCACCATGTGTGCGCAGCGACACGCCTGCAACCGGATGATCACACCAGGTGATCGGCTGACATACCCTCACGTCCCTGAACTGGGAGAACCGGTGGCGGCGAGCTGACGGACCGTAGGGCCAATCGTGCGTGCACACCCCGTACGGCCCAGTCGCCGCAGGCCCCGCAACGCACGAAACCGCCCTTCCCCCGCGGGGGGAAGGGCGGTCTGCGTACGGCAGGGCCTACGGCCTGACGTGAGGGGACGTCAGTCGTTCTTGCACACGTTGCCGAACGCCGGGTTCAGCAGGCCGATCAGCTGGACCGAGTTCCCGCAGACGTTGACCGGGATGTGCACCGGCACCTGGATCAGGTTGCCGGACAGGACGCCCGGGGAGTGGGTCGCCTCGCCCGACGCGTGACTGTCGGCGGCGGCGACGCCGGCACCGCCGGCGACGGCCGCGGCGGCAGCGGCGGAGAGGGCGAGAGCCTTGGCGGTACGCGACATGAAGAAGCGCTCCTCTTGATGTGGGGCTGTGACCGGGCGTTGTCGCCCGGCCTATCGATCAACGCAGGCCAAGGCCCCAAGTTGTGGCCCGACCGGGTGAACTCAGCGGTTGATGCAGGTGTTGCCGAAGACGGGGTTGAGCACGCCGATCACGTTCACGGTGTTTCCGCAGACGTTGACCGGGATGTGGACCGGCACCTGGATGAGGTTGCCGGACAGGACGCCCGGGGAGTGGGTCGCCTTGCCGTCCGCGTGGCTGTCGGCACCCGCGACACCGGCGCCGAGCACCACGACGGCGGCGCTCGTACCCACCATTGCTACGGACTTGACAATTCGATTCATCACTTTTTCCTTTCACGCCAAAGTAGGGCACTTCATCAACGACGCTGTTTACGATTGGATACGGATGATCACCCGATGGGACACTCCGAAACACATTCATGACGATCCCCGGCGATGAATGCGGCTACAGTTGCTCCCCACCCATCGACCAGGCGAAACAGCGGTAAGCCGGATGCTCGGCCATCCGGCTCAGCAATTCGGAATTCCGTGACCGGCCCGAGGGAACGACACCCGTTCGGCGGTCCGCTTATACGAATACCTTCAGATGAGCGGAGTGACTGCGCGTGCAGCCGCAATTCCCCGGAGCCGAAGCCGGACCCAGACCCGGACCCCGTCCCGTACACGTCCTGCACCTCGTGCAGCCCGTCGACGGCGGAGTGGCCCGGGTCGTCGCCGATCTGGTGCGGGATCAGCTCCTGGGCGGGATGCGGGTGTCGGTGGCCTGCCCGGGCGCGGGGCGCCTGGGCGCGGAGGCGGCCCGGCTCGGCGCCGACACGTACACCTGGGAAGCCACCCGCGCCCCGGGACCGAGTCTCTTGGGAGAGACTTTCCGGGCCGCCCGCCTCATCCGTCGCGTCCGGCCCGACGTGGTCCACGCGCACAGCGCCAAGGCCGGGGTGGCCGCGCGGCTCGCGGTGCGCGGGCGGGTGCCGACCGTGTTCCAGCCGCACGCCTGGTCGTTCGAGGCCGTCACCGGCCCCGTCGCGCTCGCCTCGCGCGCGTGGGAGCGGGCCGCGGTGCGCTGGACCGCGCGGCTGGTCTGCGTCAGCGAGGGCGAGCGCGCAACCGGCGAACGCGCCGGAATCCGTACGGACGCGGTCGTCGTCCCCAACGGCGTCGACCTCGACCGCTACCGTCCGCCCGCACCCGGCGAGAACCCGCGCGCGCGACTCACCGCGCTCCAAGGGGTGGACGCCGACGCGCCGCTGGTGGTGTGCGTGGGGCGGCTGTGCCGCCAAAAAGGCCAGGACGTGCTGCTCGACGCCTGGCGGGAGCTGTCCGCCGAACTGCCCGCCGCCCGCCTCGTCCTGGTGGGCGACGGCCCCGACGAGGCGGCCCTGCGGGCGACCGCGCCCCCGTCCGTGCTGTTCGCCGGAGCCGTCGACGACGTCACCCCCTGGTACCGGGCCGCCGACGTCGTCGTCCTGCCGTCCCGCTGGGAGGGCATGGCACTGGCGCCCCTGGAGGCGATGGCCTGCCAGAAACCCGTCGTCGTTACTGATGTGGGCGGCTCCTCGCAGAGCCTGCCGCCCGGGCACGCGCTGTTCTGCCTCGTCCCGCCGGACAGCCCGCAGGCGCTGGCCCGGGCCGTCGGCGCGCTGCTCGTCAACGCGCCGCTGCGCACCGCCCTGGGCGACCAGGGCCACCAGCACGTGACCACCACCCACGATGTGCGCCAGACGGCGGAAGCGATCGCGGACCTCTACCGCGAACTGTCCGGCGCCCGGCGCTCCGAGTGCAGGGAAGCCGGCATCAAGTGACTGCGGACAACACCGTCCCCTCCCCAGGAGGGGGCGTTCCTTCCCCGGCGGGTCCGCGCCGGGGCGGCGGGGGTGCGCCGGGGGCCGTTTCGGTGGTGGCGGGGCCCGGCAGGGCGTCCGCCGCCCCGCCGCCGCTGCCCGCGCGGCCCGCGCCCCGGCCCCGTACGGACACCGTTCTGATGGCCGCGGACGGCTGCGCCGTGCTGCTCGGGGCGGCGGCGGGCGGCGCGGGGCTGCCGCGTGCGGCGGCCGCCGCGCTGGTGCTGTGCGTGCTCGTCCTGAACGGGCACGCCGGGCTGTACCGGCCGGGCGGGATCACCGTGGCGCGCGGCGTCCTCGACGAAGTGCCCGCGATCCTCTTCCGGGCGGCCGTCGCGTGGTGCCTGCTCGCGGCCGTACGGCCGGGGCCCGCGCTCGGTCTTTCGGTGCTTGCCGCCTGCTGCGCCGTACAGACGGCGGTGAGCGTGGTGGTGCGGGCCGGGGCGTACGGGGTGCGCAGGCGGCGCGCCGCGCGCTCGCCGCGCTCCGCCCTCGTGGTGGGCCCGGCGACGGCGGCGCTGAGGGTGACGGCCGCGGTCGGGCGGCGCCCGCAGGGCGGGATCCGGCCCGTAGGCGTCGTGGTCCCGGTGCTCCAGCCGGTGCCCGAGCCGACCGGGGTGCCGGTGCTGCGCACCATCGAGGAGGTGCAGCGCGCGATCATCCAGAACAGCGTCCGCGACATCCTGTTCACCGACCCGGACGCCGCCGACCACTCCCACTCCGTACTGCTGCGCCAACTGGAGGGCTGGGGCTGCGCCCTGTGGTACGTCGACACCCGCGCGCCCGGGGCGGGCGGCGGGGCGGTGCGGGGCGCCGAGCTCGCCGGATTCCCCGTGCGCCGGGTGCGGGCGGCCGGCCTGCGCCGTCCCGGGTTCGCCGTGAAGCGGCTGCTCGACCTGTGCGTGGCCCTGCCGACGCTGCTGCTCGCCGCGCCCGTACTCGCGGTGTGCGCGGTGCTGCTGCGCACCAGCGACGGACCCGGCGTGGTGTTCCGCCAGGAGCGCGTGGGACGCGACGGGCGCCCCTTCACGCTCTGCAAGTTCCGTACGCTGCGCCCCGCCGACGCCCACGAGGCCGCCACCCGCTGGAGCGTCGCCGACGACGAGCGGATGAGCCGCACCGGCCACCTCATGCGCCTCACCTCGCTCGACGAGCTCCTCAACCTGTGGAACGTGGTGCGCGGCGACATGAGCCTGGTGGGGCCCCGCCCCGAACGGCCCTACTTCGTCGCCCAGTTCGGCCAGGCCCACCCCGGCTACCCGGCCCGCCACCGGATGCCGGTCGGCATCACCGGCCTCGCCCAGGTCGAGGGGCTGCGCGGGGACACCTCCATCGAGGACCGGGCCCGCTACGACAATTACTACATCGACCACTGGTCGCCCTGGCAGGACGTGTGCGTGCTGCTGCGCACGGCGGCGTCCCTGGTACGTCCGACGGGGAGCTGACGATGGCTCAGACCACGGCGGCGACGCCCCGGACCACGGCCCCGCCTGCCTTAACGGCGGCCGTGCGCCGCCACGTACACCTCCTCCCCCTGCTCGCCGTCCTCGTCCTGCTCGCGGTGCCGCCGCCGGGCGGCGCGGGCGCCGAGGGCTCGGGCGGAACGCTCGCGGACGCCGCCTCCGGCATCCTCGTCCTGTGCGCGCTCGGCTCGTCGCTGCGGTCCGGGGCGCGGCCCCTGACGCGGCCGGCGGCCGGGGTGTTCGCGGTCGCCGCCACCGGGATCGCGGTGGCCGCCGCCGGGGCCGCCGACCCGGGCGAGGCGCTCGCCGGGATGGCCCGCTACCTCCAGATCTTCGTCCTCGTACCCGTCTCGGTACTGCTCCTGGTGCGCGACCGGCGGGACTTCACGGTGGTCACCGCGGCGCTGGTGGCGCTCGCCCTGTTCGAGGGCGCGGTGGGCGTGCACCAGTACCTCACCGCGACCGGCGCCTCGTACATGGGCGAGGACATCCGCGCGGTCGGCACCTTCGGCGCCTCCGACATCATGGGCATGGCGACCGTCGTCGCGTACGGGCTTGTGGCCGCGGTCGCCTTCGCGCTCGCCCCCGACGCCCGCGCGGGCCGCGCCCAGCGCCCGGCCGCGCTGGTGTGCGCGGGGCTGCTGCTCCTGCCGCTCGCGCTGTCGTTCAGCCGCGGCGCCTGGATCGCGACGGCCGTCACCTGCGTGGTGCTGCTGCTCCTGGCGGGCGTACGGCGGGCCCTGCGCGTCGCGGTGACCGCCATCGCGCTCGCCGTGGTCGTGGTGGGCGGCGCCGGGGTCGGGACCGCGCTGCTCCAGGAGCGCCTGACCAGCATCACGCAAGTGGCCGACGCACCCGACCAGTCGGTCACCGACCGGTACACGCTGTGGAGCGCGGCCGCCGGGATGTGGCGCGAGTCGCCGCTGACCGGCGTCGGCCTCAAGGGCTTCCCGGCCCACCGCGACAGCCACGCCCCGCTCGCCCTGTCGTCGGGCAGCGACACGGCGGGCGCGGGCGCCGCCTTCCGCCGCCAGCCACTGCTCTCCCCGCACAACATGTACCTCCTGGTCCTGAGCGAACAGGGCCTGGTGGGGGTGTGCACGCTGGTGGCAGGCTGGGCGGCACTGCTGGTGTGCGCGCTGCGACGGCTGTACGCGGCGACCAGGGCCCCGGGCCACCACGGGGACAGGGACTGCGGCCTCGCCGCCACCGGTCTCCTCCTCTGGCTCCTCGTCGACTTCTTCTACGGCGACATCGGCGGCCCCTCCACCGTCCTGACCGCCTTCGCGCTCGGCCTTGCCGCGTGGTGGGCGCTGGGACGCCGGGACGGCGCCGGAGAGGCCGCACGGCCATGAGCGACGCCTCCCGTACTGCGTTGCCGGGGCCCGCGCCGACGGACCGTCAGGCCGCGGACCACCGCCCGCACTCCCCCTCCGGCGGATTCCTGGCCCGGGCGGCCGCCGTCACCGCCGCGCTGACCGTGGCGGGAGCGGTGCTCGGGCTGCTGCGCGACCAGACGTTCGCGCACGTCTTCGGCGCGGACACCGGCACCGACGCGTTCCTGGTGGCGTGGACGGTGCCGGAGGTCGCGGCCACCCTGCTCATCGAGGACGGGCTCGCCCTCGTGCTCGTACCGGCGTTCAGCCTCGCGGCGGTGCGGCGCGGGCACGGCGGCCCCGACCCGGTCCGGGCGCTGGTCGCGGCAACCCTGCCCCGCCTCATGCTGGCGCTGGCGGCGGTCGCCGCCCTGCTGATCGCGACGGCGCCCGCCCTGGTGGAGCTGCTCGCCCCCGGGCTGCCCGAGCCGGGGCTTGCCGTCGACTGCACCCGCGCCACCTCGACCTGCGCGCTCACCTTCGGGCTCGCCGGATACTGCAGCGCCGCCCTGCGCGGCCACGGCCGCTTCCTCGCCCCGGCGACGATCTACGTGGCGTACAACGTCGGCATCATCACCGTGCTGCTCACCTTCGGCGGCCACTGGGGCGTACGGGCGGCGGCGGCCGGGGTCGCGGCAGGCGGCTGCCTGATGGTGGCGGCCCAGGCGCCGTCGCTGTGGCGCGGGATGCGGCGGCGGCGCGGGGCGCCGTGGGGGGACGGTTGGCTGCACGGGCTGCTGGGGCGCGCCGCACGCCCGCGCGGCGGCCGGGGTCGCGGCCGGCATCCGGGCCCCGGACCCCGCGCACTGCCCGCGCCCCGCGCACTGCCCGGCCCCGAGAAGCCCGCCGCCCAGAAGCCCGCCACCCCGAAGGAGCCCACCGGCGCCCTGCGCCTGGCCATGGTCGCCCCCGTCGTCGTCTTCGCGCTCAGCCGCCAGTGCCAGACCCTCGTCGAGCGCCACCTCGCGGCCCCGCTGCCCGCCGGGGCCATCTCGCACCTCAACTACGCCCAGAAAGTGGCGCAGATGCCGATGGTGCTCTCCCTGATGCTCTGCACGGTCACCTTCCCCCTGGTCGCCCGGGCGCTGGCGGCGGGCGAGACCGAGCTGGCCCGGCGGCGCGTCGAGGGCGACCTGCTGGTGGCGGGCGCGATCGTGCTGCTCGGCGGCGCCGTCGTCATCGGCTGCGCCCCGCAGATCGTCGAAGTGCTGTTCCAGCGCGGCGCGTTCGGCCCGGCCGACACCGCCGCCACCGCCGCCGTGATGCGCGTGTACGCGCTGGGCCTGCTCGCCCAGACCATGGTGGGCGTCCTGGTCCGCTCGTACTTCTCGGCGGCCCGCCCCACCTGGTACCCGGCCGTCACCATGCTGGTGTGCCTCGCGGTGACGGCCGCCGCCGGGGCGTGGGCCGCGCCCCTCTGGGGGGCGCGCGGCATCGCCGCCGCCAACGCGCTCGGCATCGTCACCGGCGCCCTGCTGCTGCTCGCCGGGACCGGCCGCCGCTCGGTCGGGCTCGCCCGGGGCCGGGTCGGCGGCGAACTGCTGAAACTGACCGCCGCCGGGGCCGGGGCGACCGCCGTCTGCTGGTGGTGCGCGGCCCGCGTCGCCGACCCGGCCGCCGCGATCGCCACCGGCGCGCTCGCGGCCGTGGCCGTCTTCCTCGCCCTGGCCCGCGCCGCGCGGGTACGCGGCTTCGCCCCCCTCGCCCTCCTCCTGGCCCTGTTCCGTCTGATGTCCCGCCCCGTCACCCGAAGGCTGAGGCATGCCCGTTGACACCCCCGCCCTGTGGGCCGCGATGTACCACTCGGTCGGCGCCCGCGCCGACGCCCGCGCGGACGACCCGTACAACATCACCGTCACCCCCCGCCGGCTGGAGCGGCAGCTGCGCTGGCTGCGCGCCCGGGGGCTGCTCGGCGTCGGCATGGCCCGGCTGCTGCGGGCCCGCGCGGCGGGCGGCGGCACCCGCCTGGTGGGCCTCACCTTCGACGACGGGTACGCCGACTTCGCCGAGGAGGCGCTGCCGCTGCTGCGCCGCTACGACTGCACCGCCACCCTGTTCGCCCTGCCCGGGCGCCTGGGCGGCGCCAACGACTGGGACCCGCTCGGCCCGCGCCGCCCCCTCCTGGACGAACGCGGCATCCGGCGCGCCCTGACCTGGGGCATGGAGATCGGCTCGCACGGCCTGCTCCACACCGACCTCACCACCGTCGACGACGACACCCTGCGCCGCGAGACCGAGGAGAGCCGCGCCCTGCTGCGCGAGCTGACCGGCCGGGACGTGCTGGGCTTCTGCTACCCGTACGGAACGGTCGACCAGCGGGCCCTCGACGCGGTGCGCGCGGCCGGCTACAGCTACGCCTGCGCCATCAATCCCGGCCCCCTGACCGGCCGTTACGCCCTGCCGCGCGTCCACATCGGCGAGAGCGACACCGCGCTGCGCCTGCACCTCAAACGCAGGCTGCACCGCTGGCGGCGCCGCCCGCCCGGGGACGGCCCGGGGGCCGGGTTCGTCCCCGAGGACCGCCCGTCGGTGCTCGGCCCGCCGCGCGCACCGAGCGAACCGGTCGGGCCGGTCGAGCCGGCCGAACCGGTCGAGCCGCGCGACGCACGCGTACCGGACCCGGAGGCCCCGTGAGAGTCCTGCACGTCATCACCGGCCTCGGCGTGGGCGGCGCCGAACAGCAACTGCGCCTGCTGGTACGGCAGTTGCCCGCCTCCTGCGAGGTGGTCACCCTCACCAACCCGGGCGCCGTCGCCGAAGGCCTGGCCGCCGACGGGGTGAACGTAAGACACCTGGGCATGACCGGTAACCGCGACCTGAGCGCACTCCCCCGCCTCACCCGCCTGATCCGCCAGGGCCGCTACGACCTGGTCCACACCCATCTCTACCGCGCCTGCCTGTACGGGCGGGCCGCCGCCCGGCTCGCCGGGGTGCGCGCGGTCGTGGCCACCGAGCACTCCCTGGGCGCCGCCACCATCGAGGGCCGCCCGCTCGGCGCCGGAGTGCGCGCCCTGTATCTGGCGTCGGAGCGCCTCGGCACCTCCACGGTCGCCGTCTCCGCGACGATCGCACGGCGGCTGCGGGAGTGGGGCGTGCCCGCCCGCCGCATCCACGTGGTCCCCAACGGCATCGACGCGGACCGCTTCCGCTTCGATCCGGTCCTACGGGCCCAGGCGCGCACCCTCCTGGGGCTGCCGCAGGACGCCTTCGTCGTCGGCGGGGTCGGCCGCCTGGTCGCGGGCAAACGCTTCGACACCCTGGTCCGGGACCTGCCCCAACTGCCCGGCGCGCATCTGCTGCTTGTGGGCGGCGGGGAGCAGGAGGCGGCGCTGCGGGCGCTCGCGGCGCGGCTCGGGGTGGCCGGGCGGGTGTGCTTCGCGGGCGAGTGCGCGTACGAAGGCGCGAGCGGCGGTACGGGCGGGGGGCTCGACCTCCCCACCCTCCTCGCCGCGATGGACGTCCTCGCCTCCCCCTCCGCCGACGAGGCGTTCGGCCTAGCCGTGGTGGAGGCCCTGGCGGCGGGCCTCCCGGTCGTCTACACGACCTGCCCCGCTGTCGACGACCTGCCCCCCGGCCAGGCGCCGGGCGCGGTACGGGCCGACGCGGCGGGCTTCACCGAGGCGCTGCGGGCCGTACGCGCCACGGCGGGTGGGCGCCTGCCCGCGCCCCCGGCGGTGGCGCACTACACGGTGGCCACCGCGGCGGCCCGCCTGACGGCGGTCTACGAGGCGGCCCTGCACGGCACGACTCCCGTACTCAACCAGCGAGTTCCCACAGACCCCTCAGTCACCTCAGGAGTGAGCGCACGATGAGCGAATCCCGCAGGGCGTGGCGCCCGATGCGGTCCCACCGGGGCACCCGGCCGCTGCCGAGATGGTGGCCGCTGCCCGTGTGCGCGCTGCTCGCCGCGGCGGCGGGCGGCGTGTACGGGCTGGTGCGGCCGGCCGAGTACAGCGCGACCAGCTATGTCGTGGTCACACCCACCGGCAAGTCGGACCCCGCCACCGCCCTCGGCTTCGCCCAGGCGTACGGGCGGGTCGCCACGCAGGTCGCGGTGATCGGTGACGCGCAGGCCTGGGCGGGCGTGCCCGCCGACACGATCCGCCGCAATGTGCAGACGGCGACCTCACCGGACGCGCCGATGATCGCCATCACGGGCACCTCGCACCGGCCGGGCGAAGCCGCCGACATCGCCAACGCGGTGGCCCGCGCGCTCACGGTCAACGGCGAGCACACGCAGTCGAGCACGGGCGTACGCCTGGTCCAGTTCTCGCGCGCCGCCAAGCCCGTCGACCCGTCGTCGGCGCCCGCCTCCCTCACCGCCCTGGTCGGCGGCTGCGCCGGGGGCCTGGCGGGCGGCCTGATCCTGCTCGTACGGCCCAAGCGGCGCGAGAGCGCGCCCGTGCCGGCTCCGGCCCTGCCCGCCGGGGTGCCGTACGGGGGCGCCCGGTGACGGTCGTCGCGTCGGAGACCACCGCCCTGGTGGGCGAAGTGTGCGCGGACACCGGCCGGTTCGCGGCGCTGGCGCCCGAGTGGCGGCGGCTGCACGGCCGCTGCCGCACGGCGACCCCGTTCCAGAGCCACGCCTGGCTGCACTCGTGGTGGACGTCGTACGGCGTGACCGGCCGGCTGCGCGTCGTCCTGGTGCGCCGGGGCGGCGAACTGGTCGCGGCGGCCCCGCTGATGCTGCTCTTCCGCCCGCTGCGCACCCTGGTGCCGCTGGGCGGCCCGATCTCCGACTTCACGGACGTACTGCTGGACGACGACTGCCGGGACGAGGCGGCGCGGGCGCTGGTGGCGGCGGTGCGGGAGGCGGCGGGGGGCGCGCTCGTCGACCTCCGCGAGGTACGGCCGGGCGGCGCGGCGGAACGGCTGCACGAGCTGTGGCCGGGCGCGCGGGTACGCCTGCCGGACTCGGCCTGCCTGGAGCTCCCGGCCGCCCCCCTGGACGAGCTCCTGACCCGCCTGTCGGCGAAACCGGCCCAACGGGTCCGGGCGAAACTCCGCAAGATCGACGCACTGGGGGTGAAGGAACGGCAGGTCCCTCCCGAGGAGGTCGGGACGGCCCTGGCGTCCCTCCTCGCCCTGCACCGGTTGCAGTGGAGCGGTCGCGGGGTGACCCCGGAGCACGTACGGCCCCGGTTCGCCGAGCACCTGGCCCGGTCGGTACGCCTGATGGTGGCGCAGGGGGAGGCGGCCCTGACTGAATTCACCCTCGACGGCGAGGTGGTCGCCGCCGACCTCACCCTCCAGTCCCCGTCCCTGGCGGGCGGCTACCTCTACGGCGCCCACCCCGCCCTGCGCGAGCGCAAGGTGGACGTGGCGGCGATGCTGATGCGCGCGTCCACCCGCCGCCTCGACGGCACCGGCCGCACGGTACTGAGCCTGCTGCGCGGCAACGAGCCGTACAAACACCACTGGCGCCCCGACACCGTCCACAACCAGCGCTTCCTGCTGGCCCGAGGCACTCGGGCGGCGCCTCTGCTGTGGTGGTGTGCGGGGTACGCGCGGGCGCGGGGGTGGGCGGCCGCGTATGTACGGGAGCGGCGGGGTGGGGGCCGCTGACCCACCTTCTGGAGCGCCCGGGGTCACCGGGGGCTCCGTTCATCGCGGGACGCCCGGCCCCGGCGTTCACCGCAGGTCGAGCACCATCACGTCACGGAGGTCCGCCCCCTCCCAGGGGTGCCCCTCGCCGACCTTGCGGTACCCCCAGGCCCGGTAGGCGGCCGACGCGGCCTTGCTGGCCGGGTGGACGTTGAGCAGTACGCGCTCGGCCTCCAGGCCGTCGGTCAGCGTCTCGTGCAGTCGGCGCGCGACGCCCTGCCCGCGCCACGGCCCGCGCACGGCGAGTTCCATCAGGCCGAAGGTCCGGCGTCCGTCCTCACGTCGCATGTCGTCGGGAACGGCCTCGGTCAGCTGGTCCCACCATCCCGTGTCGGGCCCGACCGGGTAGCCGTACGCCATGCCGACAGGCTCGCCGTCCCCGGTACGGGCCAGAGCGGCGCGGAAGATCCCCTCGCGGGTCCGCGAGCCGAAACGGCGGAAGGCGGCCGCGACGTCGTCCGCGGTCTCGTTGTACGGCGGTTCCGCGAATGCCTCGGCGTAGACCAGCCTGAACGCGTCCTCGACCTGCGCGGCCGCCGACCCGTCGATGCGCTCTACGGTGATCGTTCCTTGTTGCGTCATGTGATGTCCTCCCCTGGACGGTCTAGCGGATCATCCGCTCGCCACATGCGCGGGCGGCGGCACGTGCCCGGCCACGGTCAGACCGTCGCCACCAGCACATCCTCCCCGCTCGACGGCCGCAGACCGTCGGCGCGCCCCGCGAAGTACCGCTCCGCATGCGTCGCCGCCGACACATGATGGGCGTCCCGGAAACCGGCCTCGCGGGCCAAGTGCAGCATCTCCTGCGGGGCGTAGAAGCTGAGGAACGGCGTGCCGGACGCGCGTGCGCCCTCCTCGCTGGCTCGCAGGCCGGGGCGGTCGGCCGCGTCGACGAGTTCGGTCGGCAGCAGGAACGTCATGGCGAGCGTCGAGCCGGGGGCGAGCGAGGCGATCTGGCGCAGGGTGGCGGCGGTGGCGTCCTTGGTGAGGTACATGGTGACGCCGGTGGAGACGACGACCGCGGGCCGGGAGCTGTCGAATCCGGCGGCGGCCAGCTGCTCCCACCAGTTCTCGTTCGCCTCGAAGTCGACCGGCACCAGGTGCAGCCACTCGGGGACGGCGTACCCGAGTTCGGCCAGGCGGCGGCGCTTCCAGGCCTGCGGGCCCGGCTGGTCCACCTCGAAGATCCGCAGACGGGAGGCGATCTCGGGCCTGCGCTGGGCGAAGGTGTCAAGGCCCGCGCCCAGGATGACGTACTGGGTGACGCCGGCGTCGGCCTGTTCGACGATCAGGTCCTCGACGAAACGGGCGCGGGCCGCCATGGCCGCACGCAACCCGCTGGTGCGCTGCGGGTCCATGTCCGGGCGCTCGCGCCAGCCGTCGCCGGGGTCCGCGATCCGCAGACCGATCTCGTCCTCGATGATGTGCGGGGCCGGGTCGACCTGAACGTGCATCGCCCGCCACAGGGCGGTACGTACAGCGGTGTTGTCCGGTGCGGCGGTCTGCTCGTCGGTTGTCGCGTCCTTCACGATATTCCCCCTCATGATGCTCCCCTCCGTTCCTGCGTGATCAGTTCTTGCCGGGAGCCTGCAGGCTCCACACCCGCCCGTCGGGGTCGCGTACGGTCATCTCCCTGGTCCCGTAATGGGTGTCCTCGAACGGCGTGACCACGTCGAGGTCCGCGTCGGGGCGGAAGGCGTCCGCGTCGGGCACCTTCAGCACGATCCGCGTCTGGGGCTCCTGGTCCTCGGGGACCTCGGCGATGAACACGTACGCGCCGTCGCCGTTGCGCAGCAGCGCGGAGTTGTGGTCCGTCGCGAACTCCAGCTCGTAGCCGAGCGTCTGGAAGAACTTCGCCGCCCTGCCCCAGTTGTGGGTCGTCAGGAAAACGGCCTCGATGCCTTCGGTGGCTTTTCCTTCGGTCGCCATGTCTTCAGTCGCCATGTCAGTTCTTCCCCTCGTTCGGTTGCCGTCCGGTCCCATGGGCGTCGTCGAGGTAGGCACGCAGGGCGTCGGCGACCAGCGCCGACAAGGACGTGCCCGACTCGATGGCCCGGTACTTGACCTGCTTGATCAGCGAGATCGGCAGGTACACGTTGAATTGCTTGACTTCCTCATCACCCACGAGACCGATGCTAGCATCCTAGTGATCTAGCAAGCTAGACCCCAGAGCGTCAGGGCCGCGGATACGGCACGCCCCCGCCCGGCCCGAAGGCCGGACGGGGGCGTGGGTTCAGCAGCTCACCGACTCCTGGAGTACCAGTCGAAACGGAGGCAGAGCTTGCCGCCGAGCCAGTACTCGATCCAGGGACCCAGGTCCACCGGCTGGCAGTTGGCCGGGGGAACGGGCGGCGATACGGGCGGCTTCGCCGGAGGCGCGACCGGAGGCACGGCGGGGCTCGGCGCCGGCGGGTTCACCGGAGGTGTCAGGGGCGGGGTGAGAGGCGGCGTGACCGGCGGGGTCACCGGGGGCGTCACCGGGGGCGTCACGGGCGGGGTCACCGGCGGAGTGACCGGCGGAGTGACCGGCGGCGTCACCGGCGGCTTCGGTGTCGGTTCCGTGCGGCCGAACAGCACCGACCGGTACACCTGCGACGCCTTCGGATTGGCGCCGCACTGCCACACCCCGTGCGGGCAGTAGTCGGTGATGGTGTTGTAGAGCGGCTTGTGCGCGTCCATCCATTCCAGCATGCGCCGCATGTATTCCGGGTTGTCGCCGTTGCGGAAAAGCCCCCACTCCGGATAGGAGATCTCCTTTTTGTGCGCGGCGGCGAAGTCCACGTGCTGCTGCAGGCCGTACGGTTCCTTGATCTGTTCGTCGAAGTTCTGGCCCGGCGGCTGGTCGTAGGAGTCCATGCCGATCACGTCCACGACGTCGTCACCGGGATAGCATTCCGTCCACGGTACGGCGTCCCGCCCCCGGCTCGGCGCGAAATCGAAGCGGAATTTCTGGCCGGGCACCGAGCGCATCGCGGTGACGGCGCGCCGCCAGTACGTCTTCCAGGCCTCCGGGTCGGGCCCGCAGCGATGGGTGTACGTGGTGCCGTTCATCTCCCAGCCGAGCACGATGACCGTGTCCGGGATGTTCAGCGCGACCAGGCGTTCGGCGAGTTTCCTGAAATGCTCGTCGAAACGGCCTTCCTGGCCCTGCCTCAGCAGTCTGCGGACCGCGTTGTCCGAGACGCCTTCCTCGTTGTGGGCCTGCATCGGCACATTGAGCACGAACAGCCGGTCGGCGCGCCGGCGCCGCCAGTCGGCCCAGCTCTCCAGGAAGTGCGCACGGCCCTCGATGTCGCTCCAGGTCCCCCCGGGCAGATAGGTGTGACCCACCCTCAGATCGGCTCCGCCCAGCCACTTCTCCAGCTCCCCGATCCGCTGCACGCCCCGGTCGTCGGACTCCAGGAACGCGCCGAACCAGGTGGTGGAGGGATGCTTCGGGCCCGGTTCGGCGCCGCCCGCGGGACCTGGGTCGCGGCCCGGCGGGGAAATGGCGAGACACGAGGCGAGGGCACCGGCCGCCACGATCGCGCACGCCGCTTTGTAGGTTGCCGTGGCCGACCGGCTTTTCCGCCGGTGTTTTCCGTTGCGGTGCTTCCCCTGGCGCATGTCCACTCCTCCACGACGGATCCCCCCCATACCCGATATACCCGGTTGGAAAATATTCTTATTACGCTGATCGGGAAGATAATCAGTTGGATACGTTGATCCCTCTATTGGGGTACGTACACAGTGACCGCCACCGGCACCGGGGAAAGGACACCGTCAGGATGCCGCCGAGAATGCGCGCGCGATGTACGAGTACGACCTGATCGTCGTCGGCGCGGGCCCCTACGGCCGCTCGATCGCCGCCCACGCCACCGCCGCGGGCCTGAACCTGCGCCTCCTGGGCCGCCGCACGCAGCGGGCCGCACTCCCCGTGGACGAACGCACGGTGGACGAACGCACGGTGACGGCGGTCCGCCCGTACGGCCGCGACGGCTTCGAGGTGGTGACCGAGGACGGCGAGAGCATGCGCACCCGGACGGTGGCCCTGGCCCTGGGAGCGGCCCTGTTCACCGAACAACCCACCTTCGCCGAACACCCCACCCCGGCAGGCGAGTTCCCTCGTCGTCAGGCCCGCCGCAACCGGTTCTACGCCGCCCACCCGGCCCTGTTCCGCCGCCTCCCCACCTTCGTACGCATCCTGCTGACCGACCGGCCGACCGGCCACACGAGCGCGAGCACCGACCGCGTCACCGTGCTGTCGATGCCGGTACGCCGCCGCCTCAGCCGCACCCCCGACGCGCCCCCCTGGGTGGACACCCGCTTCGAATCCGCCCACCCGGGGCTGTTCTTCGCGGGCTTGCTCACGGCGGCGTTCTTCGGCCCGGCGATACGGTCCGCGCACGGGGCGGAGTTCACGGCCCGGCGGGTCCTCAAGGGAGTCCGCGGACGGCTGGGCACGCGGCTGCGCTAGCCGGTCAAAGCCGGTCAACGCCGGTCGAGCAGGCCCCGTTCCAGCGCCACGACCACCGCGTGCGTACGGTCGCTGACGTCGAGTTTGGCGAAGATCCGCAGCAGATGGGTCTTCACCGTGGCCTCCCCGATCACCAGCCGCCGCCCGATCTCCCCGTTGGACAGACCGTCGGCGACCGCGTTCAGCACCTGTGCCTCGCGCGCGGTCAGCGCCGCCTGGGCGGGCCGGCGCATCCGGGCGACCAGGCGCTCGGCGACCCGGGGGGCCAGTACGGTCTCGCCCCGGGCCGCCGAGCGGATGGCGTCGACGAGCTGGTCGCGCGTGGTGTCCTTGAGCAGATAGCCGACCGCCCCCGCCTCGACCGCCCGCTCGATCTCCGCGTCGCTGTCGTACGTGGTCAGGATCAGCACCCGGGCGCGTGAGCGGCGGGCGACGATCTCGGCGGTGGCGCCCGCCCCGTCGAGCACCGGCATCCGCAGGTCGATCAGCGCCACATCGGGATCGAGGCGCTCGACGAGCTCGACGGCGGCCCGGCCGTCGCCCGCCTCTCCCACGATCTCGATGCCGGGCTCCGTGGCCAGCAGGGCGATCACGCCCGCGCGCATCACGGTGTGGTCGTCCACCACGATGATCCGGAGCGTGCCCCGCGCCGTGTCCGTCATGTCACACCTGACCGTTCGTCGTGGAAGTGGGCGCCGTGGCGAGGACGCGGGTGCCGTCGCCGACCGAGCTGGTGACGGTGAGTTCGCCGCCGAGTTCCGCCAGGCGCCGGCTCATGCCGTGCAGGCCGAAGCCGCGCGAGTCCTCCACCACGAAGCCCCGGCCGTCGTCGGTGATCTCCAGTTCGACGCCGTGCGCCGGCTGCGCCAGGACGACGTGAACGGTGGAGGCGGCCGCGTGCTTGCGTACGTTGGCCAGGGACTCCTGGGTGCAGCGCAGCAGCGCGATCCGGGTCGGCTGGTCGCACGCGACGTCCGCGAGCTCCGCGGTGACGGCGAGCCCGGTGTCCTCGGCGAACCGGTCCAGGGTGCGGCGCAGGACGGCGGCGAGCGAGGCGGGCACGAGCCCGCCCTGCGGGGCGGAGCCGACCAGGACGCGGGCCTCGGCGAAGTTCTCGCGCGCCGTGTTCTCGATGGAGAGCAACTGCTGGGCGCTCCTGGCGGGATCGTGGCCGAGGCTCGTTCGGGCGGCCTCGGCCAGCACGATGATGGACGCGAAACCCTGGGCGAGGGTGTCGTGGATCTCCCGGGCGAGCCGCTCGCGCTCCTCGGTCGCCCCCTGGCTCCTGTGCGCCTCGGCGAGGCGCGTCCGGGCGCTCTCCAGCTCGGCGCCCAGCCTGCGGGCGCGCTCGTCGCTGTGCTCGACGACCCGGGCCAGGCCCAGCCCCAGCAGTACGCCCGCCGTCCAGCCGATCAGGGTGAAGACGATGTTGCCGGTGAGCAACTCGGCGTACCCGCCCCGGTGGAGGCCGATCCCGGCGACGGTGGCGGCGGCCGCGGCGCCGCTGAACGCGATGGCTTGGCGCGGGCTCCTGGCGTGGAGCCAGAAGTGCGGCAGCGACACGATGAACAGCGCCGCCCCGTCGCCCCGCAGCCAGGCCAGGGCGCCAAGCCCCAGGGCGAGCACCCCCAGGAACGTGCGGGGGCCCGGTCCGCGTCTGCCCGCCGGGCCCGCGACGGCCGCGTAGCTCAAGGCGATCGCGGCCAGCAGCCCCGCCGTCCAGTACTTCTCCGTACCGGAGTCGCCCACCACGGACAGGACCGGCGGACAGACGCCGAGCAGCACCCAGGCCACCGCGTACCCCCGGCGCAACGCCCGTATACGGAACCGGTCGTCGGGCTGCGGCCCCCGTCGCATCATGATCGTCAGCTTACGTTCTCGACGGCTCCGGCGACGGACGTACGTTCGACCATCTGCGGCGGTGTCCGGCGGGAGGGCCGCAGCGGCCACCACGCCCGCTCCCCCAGGAGCAGCAGGAGCGAGGGCAGGACCATCAGCCGGATCACCACGGCGTCCAGCAGCACCGCCACCGCCAGGCAGAAGCCCATCTGCTTCATCTCGGTGAGGTGCAGGGCGACGAACGCGCCGAACACCGTCACCATCACGATCGCCGCGCTGGTCACCACCTTGGCCGACCGTCCGATGCCCTCAAGGACGGCCTCCCGTGCGCTCATCCCGTTGCGCCGCGCCTCCTGGATCCGGCTGACCACGAACACCTGATAGTCCATCGACAGCCCGAAGAGGATCACGAAGAGGAACAGCGGCACCCGGGAGGCGATCGCGCCCAGCGAGTCGAAGGCCAGCAGATCCTGCGCCCACGTCCCCTGGAACACCACGACCAGCAGACCGAGCGAGGCCCCGGCGGACAGCAGGTTGAGTACGACACCGATGGCGGCGATGACCACCGAGCGGAACGCCCACAGCGTCATCAGGAAGGTCAGCAGGAGCAGGAAGCCGATGACCAGCGGCAGTTGGCCCTTCTCGTGCTTCACGTAGTCGCGGCCGCGGGCCACGTCACCGCTGACGGCGCTCTCCACGCCGGAGAGCCTGCCGACGGTGTCCGGCAGATAGGTGCCGCGGAGGTGTTCTAGCGAGGCGATGGCCTCGGCGGACGGCGCGGGGTGCGCGACGGCGAGTTCCAGGACGCTGATGCGGCCGTCGGCTGAGGTGAGCACGGTGGGCCCGGCGTTCGGGGCGGCGTCCGGGGCGGCGCCCGATCCGGAGACCGGGCCGGCGTTCGAGGCCGTCGGCTTCGCGACGGACCTGGGGGCGAACAGGGGGTCGGCCTGGGCCCGGCGGCCGAGGTCGGCCAGGGCGCGCCGCACCTCGACAGTCCGGTCGGGGGTCGAGCGGACGACGACCTCGTGCTCGACGAGGAGCTCCGGGAAGACGGCGTTGAGCCGGTCGTAGACCTGCATGGCCGGGATGGAACGGGAGAACGTGTCCTTGCCCGGGTCGACGAGCTTGAGGCCGAGCGCGGGTGCGGCGAGGCCGAGCATGACGAGCACGGACACGCACAGCGTGAGGCCGGGACGCCGCTGGGCGGGCCGCAGCAGGGCCCCGTACACCCGCCCGTTGCCTTCCCCGTCGCGGATCGGCCGAGTCTCCTTGCCACGGCGTGCCCGCTTCTCGGCACGGCGCTCGGCGCGCCGGCCGCTCGCCGCCAGCAGGGCCGGGAGCACGGTCAGAGAGCTGACCATGGCGACGGCCACGACCAGGATCGTGCCGGTGGCGAGCGAGGAGAAGATGACGTCCGTGGCCAGATAGAGGGTGGCGGTGGAGACGATCACGGCGAGGCCGGAGACGACGATGGCACGTCCGGCGGTGGCCGCGGCCAGCTCCACCAGCGCCTCCGAGGTGAGCCTGCCGCCGGCCCGGACCCGTTCCTCGCGTTCGCGCTTGAGGTAGAAGAGCGTGTAGTCGACGCCGACGGCCAGACCGATGAGCAGGATCATGTTCGTTCCGACCCCGGGGTCGGGCAGAACGTGCGAGGCGACCATCGAAAGGCCCAGCGCGGCGGCGATCGAGGAGAGCGCGAGCAGCAGCGGTACCGCTGCCATGGCCACGGACCCGAAGACGACCAGCAGGGTGACGAGGGTGACCGGCAGCGTGATGCGCTCGGAGAGCGCGAGGTCCTTGCCGCGCTGGTCGTTGACGCCCTTGCTGATGGAGGGCGAGCCGGTCTCCTCCACGACGAGCCCCGGGTGCGCCGCGCGCACCTTCGCGGTCTGCGCGAGCAGCGGCCCGACGTTCTTCCTCCCGTCCAGCTCGGGTCCCTTCAGGACCACCGCGACGCGAAGAGCGCTGCCGTCCGCGGACCGCACGGGCTCCCCCACCCGCTCCACCTCGTCCAGCGCCCGCATCCGCGCGCCGATCTCCCTGGCGGCGGTCCGGGCCTCGGCCACGTCCAGCCGCCCGGACCGGGCGTACAGGAGGACATGCTCGGTGGGTCTGCGCTGCAGCCCGCCATCGGCGGCGATCGCCTCGGCCCGCCCCGCCTCCCCGACCCTGAAGTCCTCGGTGGTGGCCTGGTCGGTGCCGACGGCGATGCCGGCGCCGAGACACAGAACGACGAACACGAACCATCCGGCCACCGCACGCCACGCGTGCCGCGCACTCCAACGGGCTATCCGCACAGGAAGTCGACTCATGCCCACGATCCTGTCCGCCGGCCCCAACCCCCCGACACGCCCGGCCGGTTGAACTTGGGGTCCACCGGGTGGTGGACCCCAGGTTCAACGGCCGGGTCCGAGCAGGCCGGCGAGGTGGTCCGGGAGCAGGCGGGCGCTGTCGCGGGCCACCGTGAGGAACTCGCTGACCAGCGGGTGCGGGGCAGGGCGGGTGAAGGCCGCCAGCGGGCGGCGTTGGCGCGGTGTGAGGCGCAGGACCGTGCCGGGGAAGTCGGGGGTGAGGATGTTCGCGGGCACCACGGCGACCCCGAGGCCCGCGGCCACCAGCCGGGGCACGGCGGCGGTCTGACGGGAGCGGATCGCGGCGCTGGGGGTGAAACCGGCCTGGGCGCAGAGCTGTTCGACGGTCGCGGCCAGGCCGTGCGCGCTGTCGTACTGGACCCAGCGCCGCCCGGCCAGCTCGCTCAGGCGCACCGTACGGCGGCCGCGCAGCGGGTCGCCGGGCGGCACGATCACGACGATCTCCTCCGCCCCCAGCCGGTGGTGCGGCCCGGTCCAGCCCTCCGGCAGGGGGCCGATCGCGACGTCGGCGGTGGCATCGGCCATGGCGGCGGCGAACTCGTCGAGGTCCGCGTACTCGTGCAGGACCACGTCGACGCGCGGGTGGTGCCCGTGCCAGGCGGCCAGTACGGAGGGAAGCACGCCGAGCGTCACGGACAGCACGGAGGCGAGGTGCAGTTCGCCATGGGTCATCCCGGCGACGGCCCGGGCCGCGCCGGTGGCGCGCCGAGCACCGGCCAGCGCATGGCGGGCGCCGGGGAGGAAGGCACGTCCGGCCGGGGTGAGATGGACGCCGCGCGGGGTGCGCTCCAGGAGCAGGGTGCCCACACCGCGCTCCAACGACTTGAGCTGCTGGGAAAGGGTGGGCTGGCTGACGCGCAGATGGGCGGCGGCCTCGGTGACGGAGCCGTGGTCGACGACGGCGAGGAGGTATTCGAGCTGTCTGAGGGTTGCGGCCGACATAGGTGAACTCTATGGGGTTGTGTGAAATTTCGTCTTTGAACTATGGCGTCGGTATTCCTACGGTGGAGGTCGACCGGGACGAAAGGACCAGCCCCATGACCACTTCTTCCGCCTCCACCGCACCCCTCGACCGGCACGGCCCGGCGCAGCCGCAGCCCGCCAAGCGGCCCCTGAACGGCCTGGCCGTCCTCGCCCTCACCTACGGAGTCGTCGCCCTCGCGGCCGGCCTCCTCCCGGCCGTCCGCGAGATCACCGGCAGCCTCGCCGTCCCCGCGATCGCCCTCGCGGCCACCGGCCTGGCCAACGCCCGCCGCCTCGACGGCGCCGGGACGAAGCAGGCCGCCATCGGCCTGGCCACCGGCATCGCCGCGCTGGCCCTCAGCCTGGCCGCGCACCTGACCGCGTAACACGAAAGCCCCCACCCCAGACCCGCCCCGACGGCCGATCGCCGGAACTCACCCCCTCCCCCGCAGCACCCTTTTCGTGAAGTCGTCCAACGGATAGAACAGCTCGATCGCCAACTCCGAGAGCGTGACGTCGGCCGGGGTGCCGAACGTCGTCATCGTGCTGAACATCGACAGTTCGCCCAGCGGAGTACGGATGCGCAGGGGGACCTGGACGGGGCTCGCGGGCGACGGCGGCGCGGGCGGCTCGGCCTCCTGCGCGGGGACCGGGTACGCGCTCACCTCGTCGTACAGCGCGCGCAGCTCCGCGCCGCCGGTCGTGGCGGCCTCGTGGCGCAGACGGTCGAGGGTCAGGGCGCGGACCTCGGCGAGGTTGGCGAGGCGCGGGGCCAGGCCCTCGGGGTGCAGGGTCAGCCGGAACACGTTCGGGCGAGGGGCCAGCAGGTGCTCGGGTATGCCGTCCATCAGGACGGACATGGCGCTGTCGCCGGTGACCACGTTGCGCGCCTGGCCGCGGCCGTCGTCGTCGGCAACACGCTCTCGTGCGCGGCGCTCGTCGTCCTCGCGTTCACGGACGTCATCCCGCTCACCGCGGCCGGCACCGCGTTCCTGCTCATCGGCGCGCTGGTCGTCGCGGTCTTCGCCGAGGCCGAGTTCGTCGGCTGCCGCAGGAGTTACGGGCACGGGCACGGGGCCCCGTCCGTGTGAAGTCCTCGCCGATCGGGTGAACGCGGGCGGGTCCGGCGCGGCCGGTGTGGTGCACTCGAAGGTGCGTGAACGGCGCCCGTCCGCCAGCCGTCGGCTTCCTTGCCGTGGGCGAGCGCCCCTGATGTGACGGTACGTCACCGTCCCTTGGCCGGGAGAGCGCCCTCCGGCTCTCCCGGCCTCCTCCTGCCCGCTCGTACAGACGGTCAGCGGCGGACGGACGCCGCTGCCGTACCCCTGCGGTAGAGAACCCCGCCGCCGACCAGCAGCGCCGCGGCGGCCACTCCGGCCATGCCCAGCAGGTCCGCGTCACCACCGGTCGCGGCGAGCTGCGGACGGTCCGGCGCCACGGGGGCGGCGTGCCGGGGCGTGTACGTCCGTACGTGCTGGGGCGGGATCACCCGGGTCACCGGCGGCGTCACCTTCGACGGCGTCACGGGCTGCGCGGGCGTCTCGGGCCTGGCGGCCGGAGGCGTCTGCTGCGGCACGTGCACCACCGGCGGCTGCTCGGCCTTCGGCGGAACCGTCACCTTCGGCGGCGTGGCCGCGGGCGGGGCGACCACCGGCGGTTGCGCGGCCGGAGGCTGGACCACGGGCGGCTGCGGCGCCGGAGGCTGGGGAGCCGGAGGCCGCGGCGCAGGCGGGCGGTGGTGGACAGGCGGCGTCACGTGCTGGTGGTGCACCGGCGGCTTCGCGGCCGGGACGTGGTGCACCGGCGGCTTGGGCGCGGGGGCGTGCGTCACCGGGGGGTGCGCGACCGGCGGGTGCGTCACCGGATGGTGGGGCTTCGGGTGGTGCGGCTTCGGGTGGTGCGGCTTCGGCGCGTGGACCACCGGCGCGTGCGTTACGGGCGGCTTCGCCTCGGGCGCAGGCGTCACCGGGCGCGGCGCGGGAGCCGGATGCACGGGAGTGTGCGCGCGGGGCGTGGCGTGCGGCGGCCGGGCGTGGCGCGGGCCGCCCTCCTTGCTCGCGCACTCGGTGCCGAACGCGGGGTTCAACAGCGCGATGACGTCGACCGTGTTGCCGCACAGGTTCACCGGCGCCTTGACCGGGGCGCTGACCGCGTTGCCGGACAGGACACCCGGGGAGTCGTGCGCCACGGCGTGCGTACCGGAGGGGCTGCCGTGGCGGTGCTCCTCGTGACGGTAGTCGTCCCGGCGGTAGTCGTCGCCGCCGTACTCGTCGCCGTAGCCGTACTCACGTCCGTACGAGCCCTCGCGGTCGTCGCCATAGCCGCGCTCATCGCCGTAACCACCGTGCTCGTGGCGCCGCTCGTGGCCATAGCCCCCGCCGTGACCACCGCCGTGACCGCCACGGTACGAGTCGTCGTCATACGAGTTGTCGTCGTACGAGTCACGCCCCTCGTACCGCTCATACCGCTCGTGCGCACGCTCGTCGTCCCGCTCACCGTGCGAACACGCGTTGCCGAACGACGGGTTGAGCGCGGCCACCGGGTCGACCGTATTGCCACAGGCGTTCACCGGGACGTCCAGCGGTGCCTGAATGGAGTTGCCGGACAGGACACCCGGGGAATCCCCGGTTTCGGAATTCGCATCCGCCGCGTGAGCGCAGGCGCCGCTCATGGAGAGAACACTGGTCGCCGCCATGGCGGTGAACAGCGTCTTTTTGATGACCTGTCGCAATGCGGTGCCTTCCTGGGGGCTCACGGTCTGCTCGCGCTCTCGGTTCGGGAGCCGGCTTCGGGATATGCCGCCGCACGTCCCGAAGCCGGCGGGAGAAATCCCTTGTGCGGTGTCAGTTGTTCTCGCACTTGTTGCCGAACGCGGGGTTCAGCAGCGCGATGATGTTGATCGAGTTGCCGCAGACGTTCACGGGAATGTGGACCGGGACCTGGATGACGTTGCCCGACAGGACACCCGGGGAGCCGTGCGCCTCGCCGTGGGCACCGGCGTCGGCGAGGGCCGGGGTGGCCGCACCCGCCGCCATGACGAGGCCGGCCAGGACGGAGGCGGTCTTCATGTACTTCACTTGTTTCTCTTTCCTTGGAGAAAGGCCGCGCAACGAATTGTTGCGCGCGGCGCACAGGAGAGGCACCGTTGACGAATTGGTAACGATTGCGTGCGGTAAAGGAAACCGGCCGAGGGGCGTACGCCGTATATTCACTCTCTTGGCAGCCGCCCCACCGGAACCGGCCTCGCACAAATAAATGAGGCTGCCGGCACCTCGAAAAAGGGAGATGCCGACAGCCGTCACTCAGACGAACTCGCGGGCCCGCTTCAGCTGCCGTTGGCGCCGTTTCCGGACAGAACCGGGATGTTGCTGAGGATGTGCGAGAGCGGCTCGTCCTTCTTGGCCTGGGTCGAGTTCTCGGTGCACTGCTGGTTCTGCTGCGCCGACAGGATCGGGATGTCCTGCACGCCGACGTTGATCAGCGCGAGGATCGACTGCGCCTGGAGCTTCTGCGCGAGACCGATGCAGGGCTTGTTCAGCGATCCCTGGACCAGGCTGAGCTGAGGGCTCATGTCACCCTCAGTCTTCTGGTTGCCGTAGGCCTGCTTCGCGTCGTTCCCGCTGTACGCCGTGGCGCCGTTCTCGTTCCCGATGGCCATGGCCTGAGGAGCGGTGACGGCCGCAGCGCCGAGGATGGACGCGGTGACCGCCGTGGCCGCCATAACCTTCTTGATCACAGGGTGTTCCTTTTCTCGGAGAGAGGAGTTCACGCGTTTACTGCACTCCGATCAACTGCCTTGGTGAGGTTTAGTGACGCCCATTCACCCGATCGGTGGGGAACGGAATTCAGGCTGCCACGCGGCGCGCCACGGAGGCGGACGTATGCAGGCCGTTTATCATTCCGTTTCGTTTCTCACCAATCTCACCAACAGGAGGTCCTTTGAAGCGCGCGAGCGCGGCTGACGCGAGTGCCGGCAGACGGCGGCGCCGCGGTTTCTGGAGCGACCGGGAGCTGAGGCTGGTCGAGCGACTGGCGGCCCTCCACCACCAGTTGGACGCCCTGCACCAGGAACGCGCCGCCCTGATCTCGTACGTGGCGCGGCTGCACGGCGGCGATGTCACCGCGGAGCGTACGGGCTGGTCACTGGTGCACGTGCACACGGCGGCGGGCCGGCTGTCGTGGCGGGTGGCACCCGACGACTGGCATCTGTTCGCCGGGCTCGGCGAGGGCCCGGCGGCCCCCGCGGACTGCGCACCGCCCCACCTGCGCACCGCGGAGACGAACACCCGACTGTCCTTCCTCCATCTGCACCGCCGCCCCAACATGTCCACGGCGAAACGCGGTTGAGTTTCCCCTTCCCGACAGCCCGCCCCCTATCGGCCGTACGGGTGACGAAGGGAAACCAAAACGCGACAAGTCAGTTGACCAGACAGCTCCTACAGCTCCGGACGGGGCATCCATTCCGGACGGGGCATCCATGAGGAAGGGACCAGCGTGCTCAAGAAGGCTATGGCGGCAGTTGCCGTTTCCGCGTCCGTCGTCGGAGTTTCCGCGGCTGCGGCGCCCCAGGCCCTGGCCATCGGGAACGAGAACGGCACCACCACGTTCAGCGGCAACAACGCGATGCAGTCCTACGGGAACTCCGCCACGTACGGCAACATGAGCCCCCAGATCGCGCTCATCCAGGGCTCCTTCAACAAGCCCTGCATCGCCCTGCCGGCGAAGGCCAACCTCCAGTCCCTGATCGGCCTTCTGAACGTCGGCGTGCAGGACATTCCGATCCTCTCCTCGCAGCAGACGCAGCAGTGCACCGAGAACTCGACCCAGGCCAAGGGCGACGAGCCGCTCTCGCACATCCTCAGCAACATCCCGATCCTGTCCGGCAACGGCGCCAACGGCAGCTGACCGAGCACGGAAAAGGGGCTGTACCACCGGTGACGGTGGTACAGCCCCTTTCGCGTACCCCCCTTACGTACGGTCGGGGTCAGACGGGCCAGCAGGGGCGGGTCATCAGAGCCTTCCACTCGCGGTCGGGGACGCCGGGCAGGGTGCGGCCCTGAGCGGCCCAGGCGGCGGCCAGCTCCCGGTAGATGGGCGGCTCGGCGACGGGCGCGGGCGGCGGGGCGCTCTCCCTGCGGCTGGCGGGGATGAACGCCTGTCGGTGCCAGGTGCGTTCGGGCTCCGGCATGTCTCTCACCTCGGATTCGCGGGAGCGGTCCCTGACACCCATACCGTGCGGCGCGCCCGTTCACGGCCCCGATGGGCCATTCGGGCCATCAATCGTCACGGACAGCAACCGCTACCGGTCTTCATCCGTTGATGGTCACAGAGCTCCACCCGTGGAGTCGGACTCAATAAGGAGCCAACATGCAGAAGTTGTGGTCGGCCGCGACCGTCGCCGCAGCCGTCTCCGGTGTCACGATGATGGTGGCGCCGCAGGCCCTGGCCATCGGCAACGAGAACGGCTCCACGTCGTTCAGCGGCAACGACGCCGTGCAGGAGTACGGCAACCAGAAGACCAAGGGCGACATGAGCGGGCAGCTCAGCCTGGTCCAGGGCACGCTGAACAAGCCCTGCATCGGTGCGCTCCAGAAGGTCCAGGCGCAGTCCCTCATCGCCCTGCTCAACGTCGGCGTGCAGGACATCCCGATCCTGTCGGCGCAGCAGAACCAGCAGTGCACCGAGGGCTCGACCCAGGCCAAGAAGGACGAGCCGCTCTCGCACGTCCTGAACAACATCCCGGTCCTGTCCGGCAACGGCGCCACCGAGAGCTGAGCCGCTCCCCCGGCCCCCGGGCGCATCGGGCTGTCGGCACTCCCCCCACGGGGCGGTGCCGACAGCCCGGTTTTTTTGCGTTCTGCCGCACGGTTTCCCCGCGCCGGGATCGTCCCGTTTGCCGTACTGGCTCGTTGGTCTTCGTGAGATGAGCACAAGGAGGCACTCCATGACCGCGACCGCCCCGACGACGCCCCCGTCCCGGATGCGCAACCCCGCCGTGGTGCTGCCCGAGGCGATGCGGGCGCTGCTCGCCACCTTCGAGGCCGCCAAGAGCGGCGGAGTGCCGCCGGCGACGCTGGAGCTGGTGCATCTGCGGGCGAGCCAGATCAACGGGTGCTCGTACTGCGTCCACGGCGGCGTGCTCAGTGCCAAGAAGGCCGGGGAGAGCGACGAGCGGCTGCACGCGGTGGCGGCCTGGCGCGAGGCGCTGTGCTTCACCGGTGCCGAACGGGCGGCCCTGGCGCTGGCCGAGGCGGCGACCCGGCTGAACGACCGCGCCGACCCGGTGCCGGACGCCGTCTGGGACGAGGCCGCGCGCCACTACGACGAGCGTCAGCTCGCCTCCCTGACCCTGATGATCGCCCTGACGAACCTCTTCAACCGGCTCAACGCGACGACGCGGCAGCCGGCCGGGGCGAGCTGGTGAGCGTCGTGCCCGCGTAACGCCGGTACCTGTGGGAGCGCCGTCTCAGAGCGGCAGCGTTATCCCGAGTTCGCGCATCGCCGAGGACGGCGGCCCGCCCTCCGAGCGCTCCGTCTTGCGGCCCTTGCTGCCCGGGGCGAGCGTGCGCGGGTCGATGGCCTCGGCGGGGGCGCCCGTCGCGTACAGACCGTCGGGCTCGCTGTCGCGGTCGTGCGGCAGCACCCAGAAGACGCGGCGGCGCCAGGTGCCCGAGGACGGCGACGCCTTGGCCTTGGGGCCCAGCAGCGCATAGCCGACCATGCGCCCGTCGCGGTGGTAGGCGGGCTTGCTGCGGCGCGTCGGCAGCCGGTCCAGGCTCTGGCGTACGTAGTCGAGACCGGAGATGTCCTCCAGCCAGACCAGCTCGGTCTCGTGGCTGATCTCGTCGTCGGTGATCAGGGAGCTCATGCCCTCTCCTCGTCGGCGAGCAGTCCGATGCCCGGGTAGTACTTCCGCGAATTGGACAAGATCATCTCCTTGGGCGAGGCCAGCCCGACCAGTTCGCGTGCGCGCGCGGCGAACGCGCGGGAGGTGATGACGGGTGCCCCCTCATTCTGACACCAGGCCCGGTACGCGGCGTAGAGGCGGGTCTGCTCCGCCCGGTGATCGGGGTGCAGGGCACAGGTCTCCTCGAAGAAGCGCCCGGTGTGGTCCTCGGTCTCCGCGTACACGGTCGTGGCGATCCGTACCCGCTCGGGACCGGTGAGATCCTTGTCGCCGCCCAGATAGCGGCGGGCGCCCTCGATCAGCCAGTTCAGGATGCCCGGGCCCTCCTCGGTGACCAGGACGTCCGCCAGGTTGTCGATCTTGCGTTCGTCGGAGACGACGCGTTCGAAGGGAATCAGCCGCATACGGCGCCAGAACGCGAAGCCGCCGGTGCCGACCTCGGGGCGGTGGTTGCCCAGCAGCCAGAGCTTGTGGGTGGGCTGGAAGCTGAAGAAGTCCTGGCGCATCCGGCGGGCCTTGATGCGGTCGCCGCCGGTGAGCAGCTTGACGCGGGCCTCGTCGAACTTGTCGCCGGGCTTGACCTCGGAGCAGACGATGACGCGCCGCCCGTGCAGCTCGGCGAGGTCGGTGGGGTGGCCCTCGAAGGGCCGGGCCATCAGGAACCCGGGGGGACCCGCGTCCGCGTAGTCGCCGAGCAGCTTCATCACCACATCCAGCAAGACCGATTTGCCGTTCTTGCCCGATCCGAACAGGAACGGCATGATCTGCCCGCCGACGTCCCCGGTGATCGAGTAGCCGAGCAGCAGATGCAGGAAGCCGATCATCTCGGCGGACTCCGGGTCCTCGCCGAACGTGTCCGTCAGGAACCGGTTCCAGCGGGGCGTGGGCATCTGCCGGGGCCCGGTCGAGGTCGAGCGGGAGTGGAAGTCCTTGTTCGGGTCCGGGGTGCGCAGCAGCCCGGTGCGCAGGTCGACGATCCCGGCGGGCGTGCACAGCGCGTACGGGTCGGCGTCAAGCAGCGCCGCGTTCAGCACCATGCCCGGCGCCGAACGGGCCTGCGCGAGCATCGCGTTCATCCCGGACGTCGACAGGGCCCGGCGGCGGTGCTGCTGGAGCGCCTGGATCGTGTACAGGCCGCGCGGGTCGCTGTCGGCGATGTTCTCGGCCAGGTCGCCGGCCGCCCACATCACTGTGTCGTCCTCGTCGAGCTGCCAGCGCGTGGTGTCCCAGCGGTACCAGCCCAGGCCCGGCACATGCCGGTAGTCGTCCGCGAACAGCCGCACGAACAGCTTGGCGTTGCCCCGGTCGGTGAGCGTGTCGGGCAGCAGCCCGGCGTGGGTGGCCTGGGTGGCCTCCGTACGGCCCTCAGCGCCGCTCTGAGCGGGCAGCGTGCGTCCGCCGGGCGCGGGGGCCTGGGAGTGCGCCAGGATCTGCGAGGCGACCGTCTGCGGGTCGAAGTCGAACAGCACGTCGTCGTTGCGGCCTTGGCCGGAGGCGGTCACGGGCGGCTCCGGAGCTGGAGGGGGTGGCGCGAGCCGGCGGCCATGCCGCTGCGGACGATCGGGGCGGCCCTGCGGTCCTGCCCGGGCCGGGCGAACTCGGCCGCCTCCAGCAGCACCCGCTCGGCGTCGGCCTCGCCCAGGTACCCGGCGGCCACCAGCCCGCCCACGGTGTACGCGGCCCGGTTCAGCTTGTCCGTGAAGCCCGCGCCCTGGGGCACCGAGGCGCAGTCGGCGACCTCGGCCAGGGCGGAGGCCAGCACCCTGGCGGCCCGGTCGCGGCCGCCGCCCGCCGCGATGACGGCCCGTCGGGCGGGGGAAGGACCCGGCTGGGGCTTGGCGGCCGGAACGCGCTGGGAGCGCAGATGCCCGGTACGGGAAAGCTCCTCGGCGAGCCAGGCGGGCAGCAGGGCGGGCTCCTTGGCCCCTTCCAGGGGCGTGTAGGCCCCGGCGGGGGTCACGGTGCCCGGGGCCACGATGTAGCCGCCGTGCGCCCGTACGTCGACCTGCCAGGCCAGCGAGGCCCCGCCGCCCTGGCCGACCGAGGAGTGCCAGCGGCGGGCGTCCCCGGGGGCCCGGTACCAGACGTGCAGCCCGCCCGACGGCGTACGCACGCGCAGGGTCGAGGCGTCGTCGGCGGGGCTCTGGGCGCCGCGCAGGGCCGCGAGGACGCCCAGGGAGTGGAAGCCGTTGGTCAGGCCGGTGAGATCGACCTGGTCCGGGATGGGGATGCCCGGCAGGATCCGGTCGCGGCCCGGCAGCGGCTGGGGGTGGTCGTCGATGTCGATGACGACGAGGCGGGCGGCGCCGCAGGCCACGCCTACGCCGAGGTCGGGGTTGCGTCCCCACCAGCGCTCGATGAGGGCGGGGTCGACGGTGGCCGCGTGGAAGCCGTGGCACCAGCGGCCCTTGGGCAGGCACTGGCACCTGCTGCGGGTGTGCCCGGGCCGACTGCAGTGCTTGCAGTTGGCGGCCGGTGTCTTGCGGCCAGGTGCCAGCGGGTGCACGGGCCAGTCCTTGGAGGCACACCAGCGGGCGATGGACAGCGACCGAGCGACCGAAAGCGCAGCGACTGAATGAGCGGGAGCCGACTGCTCTGAGTCGCTGCGAGAAAACCGCAGCTCAGCAGTCATGTGGTTCCCCTACTCAGCGACTGAAGCGACTCAACGACGGACATAGGTTAGCGAAGCTTGTGGCCGGTGTGGCGCAGGGCCACGTAAAACCCGTCTCCCGTGTCGATGATGGGACAGTCAGCGACCGAACCCGGCGGGAGCGACTGAAGGCCAGCGACTGGGATTCTTTCAGTCGCTGCGCTCAGTGCTGCCAAAAACAGCAGGTCAGACGGTTGTGAGAGATCATTCAGCGACTCAAAGCGACTCTAGCCCCCTTCTTATCCAACGCACACGCACACGAGGACGGAAAACAGAATTCCCGGATAACATAGGAGCTTGAGTCGCTTCAGTCGCTGATTGTCCGATGAAACATCATCTGACCTGCGGTTTCGGTGCAGCGACTGAACAGCGACCGAACTTTTCCGGGTCGCTCGCTTCAGTCGCTGCCCGCCCTGGACCCCCCGGGACCCGTCACCCTCGCCGCCCGAATCAGCGACTGAACGCTCGCGGAGCGACCGAACGGCAGCGACTGAAGAGCCCCTCGGGTCGGTTGTCGTAGCGACTGAAGCGACCGAGCGCCGCACCTGCTCCCCCGACTGGTCCGGGACACGCCAAGAGGTTCGGGCCTCAGTCGCTTCGGTCGCTTCAGTCGCTACGACAACCGCAACCCCGGCCGGTCTCCGTGCTGCCGGGCCTTCTTTTTGCCTTCCTTGGCCTTGAGTCGCTCCGGTCGCTTCAGTCGCTGGGTGCGGCGACCGAAGCGAGACGTGTCTGCCAGGCCTCGCGCACCCCGCGCCACTCCTCCCCGCAGCGACCGGCCCGCTCCCGGGAGAGCAGCTTGGTGCCGACGAGGTCGGTGTTACGGGTGGGATCGGCGCCGTAGAGGTAGCAGAGGTGGTTGGTGGCGCGGACGAGGTCCGAGGAGTGCTCGTCCCGGGCCCCTCCGCCCGCTGGGCCCGCACCCGCCTCCCCGGCCGCCGACAGCTCGTACTCCCGGGCCGCCACCCGCAACTGCCCCTCCCCCGCCGCGCCCCTGCGGATCAGCATCAGGGCCGCGAACTGGTCGGCGGCGTCCTCCTCGGCCCGGTCGCCGAGGTCCAGGCCGAGGGCGTCGGCGAGGGCGTGCCCGGCCTCGTGGAAGAACGTTTCTGTCAGTACGGCGGTGACCTCGTCGTCGGCCGGCCGTACGCCCGCGTCCTCGAACAGCTCCCGCTCCTGCGCCACGTCGTCGTAACAGATCTCGATCCGCCGCGCCCCGGGGTCGTAGGCGGAGCCCTCTCCCCCGCAGGAGCGGCCGATCGCCGCCACGGCCTCTGCGTGGCTGAACGCGTTGACGTCGGCCAAGGCCTGCTCCAGGACTCTGCGCCCGCGCAGGAAGGCGGCGTTGGCCCGGTCGGGGGCGGAAGGGGGCTCGTAGCGGACGGAGAAGCCCGTACGGGTTGCTGGGCGGCCCTTGTCGTCCTCGGGCGCGTCCGAGGTGGCTGAGGGCCCGCAGGCGGCCGCGTTCAGCGTCAGCAGGGCGGAGGCGAACCCCGCGTACAGCCGGGCCCGCAGGCGGCTGTCCAGGGCTGTGCTGCTTCCGCCGTCTCCCCGTCTGTGCATGGGCGCATTCAAGTTGCTGGTGAGACGTTTCGCCAACAACTCCGGGAATTCGGGGAATTCAGGGTTTTCGGGCGACCGTCCGCGCCGGGACATGGGGGCGGGACGGGCGCCGGGCACGCCGGCGCTGGGCACGGGAGGCGTGCCGAGACTCGGCAGCGTCCGGGCATCCCGGCTCGGATGCCCGGCCCCGCGCGATGCCCGGCAGGACCCGACGACAGGCCCTGCACTGCCGGTTCTGGCATGCGCACGGATGGCAGTCCCCCGTGACAGCGGACGTACGGACCGAAGTAGCCCCAGGCTGCGGGCTTCTCCGATCGGCCGGGCTCAGCATGCAACAGAGAAGACCGCGTTTTCTCCCGATGATTTTTCCGCCTAAAAACCGTGGGGGCAGTGGATCCAACCCCGTTCCTCGCAGGCAGGAGGTGCCGGGACGCCTTCTGCCTTGAGGGGCGCGGCGAACTGCGCGACCAGCCCCCACCGGCCCGCAGACAGTCAGGGCCCCCCGCCGGTGCCGTCAATCGTCGTCGATCAGCCGCTCCGCCGACAGCGCCCAGCGATACGTGAGTTCCGCCAGCGTCGACACCTGCCACAGCTCACGCAGCTTGCCGATCTCCTTCGAGAGCGTACGCAGCCCGATGCCCAGGCGCTGCGCCGTGATCCGCTGCTCGATCCCCGCGGCCGTGTCCCGCAGGATCTCCCGCTGAAGCCGGGTCGTACGCGCCCCCGCCGCCACGTCCGAGGCCCGCGGATCGCCGTGCCAGATCTCCGCGCGCCGCCACTCCTGGTCGAAGCCCTCCGCCATGTACGCGACGGCCGCCCGGTCCAGGACGTGCCAGGCGGCATGGCTGGGCACCGAGTTCACGATGTGGTCGGAGACGAACGCGGTGCGCCGGTCCACGATGATGCACCGCTGGAACGGCCCGATGAGCGTACGGAACTGAGCGCCCTTGCCGGTCATCACCCGAGCCCACTGACGCGTCGCCTCGTCGTCGCGGACACTGTCGCGGTACAGCGTGCGTACGCTCACCCCGCGCTCCAGCGCCCGGCTGTCCCGGTCCATGGCGATGGCGAGCAGCTCCCGGCTGCGCGGCCCGCCCGGCTGGGCCGTGAGCAGCTCGCCCTGCGCCTGACTGATCGCGTGCTCGATACGGGCGTTGACCAGCCCCGGCTCCGTCAGGAACTCCGAACCGCGCCCCGAACGCCACTTGGCCCGCTCGAAGTGCACGCTCAGCTCGTCCGCGTCCTCGGGTATCGCCGCCATCCGCGCCGCCCGCGCCGCCATCTCCCGCAGGTCCGCGTCCAGTTGCCGCCGGGCCGCCTCCTGCGGGTCGAGCGCGATCGGGATGTCCGGCAGATCGGCGTCCACCGCCACCAGGCCCCGCTCCCGCAGCCGGTCCAGGACCGGCCCGTCCTCGGGGGTGAGTGGCTCGTGCCGGGTGATCCGCCCGTACAACTCGACCGCCTCCGGCGGCAGACGGTCCCTGCGCCGCGCCGGATTGTCGCTCTCCACCTGGTATGCCCCCGTCGATGCGCTGCGTGCGTACGCCCGGCGTACGCACGCAGCCGCCACCGCTTGATCGCCGCATGTCCGACCAGGCAGCGTACCGGTGGGCCTGTACGGGACCCGGCCCCGCCGGGGCGCCCCGCCAGGGCCCGGCCGAAAACGCTCGCACGGACGGCCGATGTTCGATCCCGTTCCGTGTGCAGGACGTTTGTACGGCGGGGGGAGGCTGCTGCCACTCCTCCCCCCGCCGCCCGCGCCACGGCGTACGAGAGGAAGCACCGATGCGGCACGGCGAGGCACCCACGGCCACACCCGCGACACCGCTGTCGCCCCACGGCGCTCCACAACCCGCCCCGGGCGTACGGCGGGACTCCGCCTGGGGCTGCTGATCCCCGTACCCCGCACCGGCACAGCTCACCGCGGCGGCGCCCTTCTGCCGGGGGCCGCCCACGCACGGGGAACACGTTTCATGGACAAGGTTGCTCTGCGCGGCCTGCTGCGCGAACGCCGCGCACTCATCACACCCGAGAGCCACGGCCTGAACCGGCCCACCCGCCAGGGCCGGCGCGCGCCCGGCCTCTCCCAGGCGCAGATCGACCAGTTGCTGCACCGCGCCCCCGACACCTACGGGCGCCTGGAGTCCGGCCGCTACGGCAACCCGCCCGCCGACCTCCTCGAAGACGTGGCCCGCCTGCTGGGCATGAACGAGCAGGAATGGATCGCCCTGTGGCGGTACGGACTCGGCCAGGATCCCCCCTACCCCCTCAACTCGCGGTCCGGTGAGGAGATCTCCGGGGTCTGGCAGGAAGCCGTCGACGGCATCACGCACATGGCGTACGTCCACGACCGCTCCTGGAACCTCCTCGCCTTCAACTCCGCCTTCGCCGCCCTCTTCCCCGACGGCCGCGCCCCGCACAACACCATGCGCTGGATGGCCCTCGACCGCACCGCCCGCTCGGTCCTGGCCGACTGGGAGAACTCCTGGGCCCCCTTCGCCCTCCCTCATCTGCGCGGCGCGCTCGCGGCCGACCCCCACGACGAGACGCTCAAACAGATCGAGAAGGAAGTCCTCGCCGACACCGTCTCCTCCCGCATCTACGACCGGGCCGGCGCCCACCTCCCCCTCGACGGCGACGAACGCCCCCTGCACCACCTCGCGCTCGGCCCCGGCTGGGTCACCCTGTGCGCGGCCCAGCCGATGGCCGCCCCAGGCGCCCGCATGACGATCCTGGTCTTCCACCCCGGCGAACGCCGCCGCCACACCCGCACCCCGATGCTCCGAGCAGACACCCCGAGGCACCCATGAGCGTCCTGGACCTGTTCCTCCTCCTGCTGTTCGTCTGCTGGACGTCGACGTCGGCAGCCCTCCTCACCGACTACCGCTCCCTGCGCACCCGCCTCAGCAAGTCCCACGCCCGCAGCGACCCGTACGCGATCCGCCACCGCAGCAAGATCCTCGCCGCGCTCTCCTGGGGCGGAGTGGTGACGGGCATCTACGGCCTGCTGGGCGTCCTGTACGTAGCCCTGACCTAGCGCACGCCCGTTTGGGCGAGACCCAGGCCCGACCTATCACGCCGTGATAACCCCAAGAGGCCATAGCTGCCGGCGGAGAGCCCCGTCCCTGGGGGGCGAACCGTGAAGGCCGCCACCGGTGCTGAGATTTCGCGTACTCCGAGGGAACGTTTCGCGTGGACGGCTCCTCAACACGGCGACGGAATTCCCTCGCCGCCGTTGGAGGACCCATGCCGTACCGCCCCCACACCCCCGCCCCGACCCGCGCCGCCGCGCTCGTCGCCTCGGTGCTCACCGTGGACGCTGTGCTCCACCTGTACTGGACGACGGGAGCCACCTGGCCCGCGGCCGACGACAAGAGCCTGTCCCACGCGGTTCTCGGGACGGAGGTGCCGTTCACACCACCGACCTTGCTTCCCCTGGTCGCCCTCCTCATCACCGCGGCCGCCTTCGTCCTCGCCCACGCTCGCCGGCCCCACCACCTGCTCCTCCGCCTCGCCACCCTGGCCGTGGCCGCAAGCCTCTCGCTGCGCGCTCTGGCGGGGATCTACTGGCTGTTCGCCAAGGAGACCGGCACCGCCTTCTACTGGCTCAACCTCATCCTCTACACCCCACTGTGCGCCGCCCTGGCCGTCGCCGCCCTGCGCGTGGCGCGATGGAAGGATGCGGCCCGTGCCTGAGGAACAACCAGATGACCGGACGGTCCGGCTAGTGCGAGCTGCCCAGCGTGGCGACACCCTCGCCATGGCCGAACTCCTGGACGTCCTCGCCCCATACGTGGGCCGCGTCTGCGCGCCCATAGCCCTGAGCCAGGGCGCGGACGCCGCGCAGGAGGCCCTGGTGGCGGTCTTCAAGTCGCTGCGCACCCTGAGGGACCCGGCCGCACTGCGCGGCTGGGTCCGTGCCATCGCGGTACGGGAGGCGATCCGCACCGCGCACCGCGCCGCCCGCACCGTACCGGCCGATCTCAGCGCGCTTCCCGCCCGCGGCGACCCCCAACTCTCCGCCGACATCAGGGACGTACTGGACCGGCTCTCCCCCGAGCACCGCGCGGTGCTGATGCTGCGCGACGTCGAGGGCCTGGACGAGCGCACCGCAGCCGCCCTGCTCGGTGTGCGCACGGGCACCGTCAAGTCGCGGCTGCACCGGGCCCGTGACACCTTCCGGAAGGCGTGGATGTCATGAACGAGCCCTGGCCCACCACCGACCTCGACCCCGTACGCCGCCTGCACGTCCTGGTCGGCGGCATTCGGGGGGCCCACGTGACCGAGGCGCACATCGATGCCCCCTTCGAGCAGGTCTGGGCCCTGCTGGGTGACCTGGAAGGCGCCTTCGGGCAGGTCGTGCCCGACATGGAGCGGCTGCGCGTCGTCCGTCGTCAGGGCGAGCGCGTAGAGGCGCTGGCGCGCAGCAAGTACGGGATGCGGGCACGACTGCGCGGGGTGCAGCGCCCCGGCTGGTGCTGGCTGCAGAGCCGCTTCCTGCTGCTCGGCGTGGCTGCAGCGCCCGACGGACTGGGCACGCGGGTCGCATTCACCGGAGGGGTGCGCCTGCCGACCCGCGCCGCCCTGATCCCCCTGGGCGTGCGTCGTGAGGGCAGCCGCAGCGTTCAGCGCCTGGCGGCCCTGCTGTGACCGGGAAGGCCCCGGCTCCGGGTGCTTGGAGCCGGCCCACGACCTGAAGCCCGACGTGCCAGCCGACGCGCACGGAGGCAGAACAAGGTGACGCGAGGCTGACCTATCACGGCGTGATAGGTCAGCGGCCGCAACCAAGCCGGGAGAGCCGAGTTATCACGGCGTGATAGGTCAGCCTCCAGCACCGGACCTATCACGCCGTGATAACTCCCCTCCCCCACTCCGCACTTCACCACCACATCGGCCGATTCACCCCAATCACCCCAACTTCCCCGCCCGCAAAGCCAGAAAGCTAACGTGTCGATCCATCAAACGATCTACAACGTTAGTAGGGTTACGTTCATGACCTCACCTGCCACCAGAAGCGACCGGGAGAAGGTCGTCTCGAAGCTCCCCCTGCGGCTCCGCCAGGAGTTGAAGATCCGCGCGGCACAGCTCGGAGTCGACATCCAGGAAGCCGTCGAGACCGGCATCACGACCTGGCGCAGCCTCGGCTCGAACCTCTCCCCCATCGACACCTCCGGCGCCGAATCGTTCGCCACCTTCCTCCCCGCCACCCAGTGGACCGGCTTCCGCGCCGACTGCAAGGACCGGGGCGTCTCCCTCATCCAGGGCCTCGCCCAGTCCGTACAGGTATGGCTCGACCACCACCCCGCCCCGGCCGTACGGCGGCCCGCGATCGTGCGGCGCATTGTCGTCTGCAACCAGAAGGGCGGCGTGGGCAAGACCGCCATCACCGCCGGGACGGGCGAGGCCCTGGCCGAAGACCCCACCGTCCTCATGCCCGTACGCGTCTCCAAGCACTTCGCCGCCCTCCTCGACGAAGCCGATGACACGGACACGGACAACGGCGGCGACCGCTACGACCCCCTCGCCCTCGAAGACCTGCCCGGCCTCGGCCAGCGCGTCCTGCTCGTCGACTTCGACCCGCAGGGCCACCTCACCAAGCAGCTCGGCCAGGAGCCACTGCCCATGGGCGGGGACTCCCTCACCAACCACATGGCCGGCGACGCCAAGGGCGAGCTGCGCGACGTGATCGTCGCCATCGACGAGGACCGCTTCGGCGACCGCCTCCACCTCCTGCCCGCCTGCACCGACGCCTTCCTCCTCGACGTACGCCTGGCATCGGTACGCGCCCGCGAGGCCGCCCTCGAACGTGCCCTCGCCCCCGTCGAGGCCGACTACGACGTCATCCTCATCGACTGCCCGCCCAGCCTCGGCCTCAGCATGGATGCCGCCGCGTACTACGGGCGCCGCCGCCCCGACGAGGTGCCCGGCAACTCCGGCGCGCTCATCGTCGTCCAGGCCGAGGACAGCAGCGCGGACGCCTACGACCTGTTGACGTCGCAGATAGAGGACATGCGCACCGACCTCGCGCTCGAACTCGACTACCTCGGGATCGTCGTCAACCACTACGACGCCCGGCGCGGGTACATCGCCACCTCCTCCCTCCAGTCCTGGATGGACATCAAGGACCCACGTGTCGTCGGCGTCATCGGAGACCTGAAAGAGCAGAAGGAAGCGGTACGGGTCAAGCGTCCGCTCCTGTCGTACGCCCCGCGCTGCGACCAGTCCGTCGGGCTGCGCGCCCTCGCCCGGGAGATCAGCAAGTGAGCAAAGCCAAGGACCTCGGAGCAGGCACGTCGTTCGGCCAGGCCCGGGCCGTCTCCGCCCGGCGCGCCGCGATCGGCGCCGCGACCGTAGCGCCGACCGCCGGCGTCCCCGACCCCACAGAGCTCCCCGTCGGCCGCATCAGCCAGAACCCCGACAACCCGCGCGAGCAACTGCGCGACCTGGACGGCCTGGCCGACAGCATCCGCGAGATCGGCCTCGTCAACGCCATCACCATCGCCTCGGTCGAGGCCTATCTGCGCGAACGCCCCGACCGCGCAGACGACCTCGACCCCGACACCCGCTTCATCGTCATCGACGGCCACCGCCGCCTGGCAGCCGCCAAGCTCGCCGGCGTACCGACCGTCCGGGTCAGCGTCGACAACGCCCTCGTCTCCACGGACGAGGCGCTCCTCGAAGCGGCCTTCGTCGCCAACGTCCACCGCGACGACATGAACCCGCTGGAGCAGGCGAACGCGCTCAAGAAACTCGTCGAGTTCTACGGCTCCCAGAACCGCGCCGCCAAGAGGCTCGGCATCGCCCAGTCCACGATCTCCTCCAAGCTGTCCGTCCTGGACCTGACCCCCGAACTCCAGGCCGACCTGGTCGAGGGCCGCCGCAAGGTCGAGCATGTACGGAACCTGTCCAAGTACACCGCCGACCAGCAGCGCGAACAGGCCGACGCCCGCGCCACCGCCTCGGACGAACGCCGCGAGGCGACCCGACGAGCAGCCGAACTATCACGCCGTAATAGCTCATCGATGATCCCGGACCTCGCACCGAACGACAGCACCTCGGCCATCGTCGCCCTGGCGCGCGGCCAGAAGGTCGAGCTGTACCCCCAGGCCGAACCCGGCGAAGCGGCCGACCTATCACGCCGTGATACCCCACCGACCGACCCCGCCCCATCCCGCCACGACAGCCCTGCACACGACGCCGACCTATCACGCCGTGATACCCACAGGGCCGACACGGACCTATCACGCCGTGATAACTCCACGCCCGATGCCGACCTATCACGCCGTGATAGGTCGGAGGCCGAACCCGACCCCGTCCACGGCAGTGACCTCCCCGCCCCGCGCCCCGAGACCAACTCCGGCCCCGGCGCCCGGCCCGTCGTCAAGATGCCGTGGAACGACGGCGTCGCATGTGCCGAGATCGCGATCTCGCGGATGACCTCCGCGGAGCGCAACCGGATGTTGGAACGGCTCCAGGAAGAGGCGGCCCGAGAAGCCACCAGAACGGAACCGGCAACGGCTGACTGACGGCCCGGCGGGCACCTCGGCGTACCGGTACATCAGTACGTCGACAGGGGAGCCATCACGCCGCCTCAGGCGTGGCGAGCAGCCCCCGAGGAGGCAGCCGGATTATCACGGCGTGATAGGTAAGCGAGCCCATCGGGCATCAGCAACTGACTTATCACGCCGTGATAACCGGAGCCGGGGGAGCCCTCAGCGCAGATGCGCCAGCAGCAGGGCGGTCAGCCGTGCGGGGGCGCGTAGCGGCAGGTGCGGTCGGCATGGGGGATGACCTGGCCATGGGCGTTGGGGATGTCGGCGATGCGCCGGCTGGCGATGACTTCGACCTCCGGGTGGCCATGGTCACCATGGAGAACCAGGGTGGGCGCCGTGATGCGGCGGCCCAGCCTTGATTCGGCGTCGCGGTCGGGGGAGTGCGGGAAGAGCCGCTCGCTGATGACTCGCCGTGTCACGTTCTCCTCCACCATCGCCTTGATCAGCTCTCCGCCAGGAGCCGCGCGGCCCAAGGGCGGCCGCCCCTGCTCAGCCCGACGAGCGCGGCTCGGGGCAGACGGTGGTGGGTTCAAGGATGACGTGCAGATCTTCGGTACATCGGATGAATGAAGGCAGAAACTGGCATACCGGCACAGAGGCGACTCGCGTGAGAGGGCCTGTGGCGCCCGTTCGGGAGGGAGTTGGTGTGATCGGGTCCGGGAGCTTGCGCGGGGCCGTCAGGGAGCTGCACAGCGCCGTGTGGTTTCGGGATCCGCCCGGGCGGCCTCGAAAACCGGCCTGGGAAGTCGACTGTGACTGAGCGCTTCAGTTGGTCCTTTAGTGCCCGAGTCGGCTCGCTGAGCGCGATGGTTCGCTTGCGGCGTGGGGTGACGGTGGCCTGGTGGTTATGAGGTAGGCCACGGGGGTTTGACCTCAACTCTGGTTGAGGAGGCAGGGTTCTGGGCACCGGGGGATGCCGCTCAAGGCACCCGGACCTGCGCTACCGAGGAGCCTTAGATGTCTGACAACCGCGTCATTGTGGTGACTGGTGCGACCGGCCGACAGGGTGGCGCCACCGCGCGCGCACTGCTGTCTCGCGGCTGGACGGTGCACGCGCTGGTCCGTGATCCGGACAAGCCCGAGGCGCTGGCGCTGAAGGAGGCCGGCGCCGTCCTGGTCCGCGGTGACCTGGACGATGTAGCATCGCTGGATGCGGCCCTGCGTGGCGCGTACGGCGTGTTCAGCGTGCAGACCTTCGCTGGGCCGGATGGCTTCGCCGGCGAAATCCGCCAGGGTGAGGCGGTCGCGGAGGCAGCCGCCCGCGCGGGCGTCGCGCATTTCCTCTACAGCTCCGTCGACGGAGCCGACCGCCCCGGCCAGGTGAAGCATTTCGCGAGCAAGGGCGCAGTCGAGCGGCACATCGAGGCGCTGGGCCTGCCCGCGACGATCCTGCGGCCAACCTTCTTCATCACCAACTTCGAGCACCTGGGCCCCCAGTGGGTGGATGGCGAGCTCACGCTGACGATGGCGCTGGCCCCGGACACGAAGCTCCAGATGATCACCCCGGGCGACATCGGGGGCATCGCCGCCGACGCATTCGACACCCCGGCCGACTACCTGGGGCGCACCGTCGAGATCGCCGCAGACGAACTGACCGGCCCGCAGCTGGCCGAAGCCTTCGCTCGCACCGCAGCCCGTCCGGTCCGCTTCACCTCCCAGCCGATCGAGCAGGTACGCGCCCACAGCGAGGAGCTGGCCGCCATGTTCGACTGGTTCAACACGGTCGGCTTCAAGGCCGACCTGGCGACGCTGCGTGCACAGCACCCCGGGCTGACGTCCCTGGAAGCGTGGCTGGGCGAGTACTGGTCAGCGCCTGCAGCACCGGCCTTCGTAGCCTGAAACACCCGTAACCGGGGTTGTGCAGACTGAGTGCGTCAGTTGGCCAATCGGGCCAACTGAAGCGCTCAGTCACATCGACTCTTGTCGACGGCAGGCGGATCCACGCAACGTCACGGTCGGGGGACAGGACCAGTCGCCCGGCCGTCGGACTTGACGTCGAGCTGCTCCGACTCCGCTCAGCCGGAGCGGACATGGCAGCCGCCTGAGCGCTGTCAGTCGTCTGCCGTACGGTGGCGCGATGGGTATCACCTCGGCCTGGGCCATCAGCGCCCACCGTGACAGCGTGGTGGGCGAACTCGCCCCGCGGGTACTGCCACTGATCGCGGCCGAGCGCGACGTTCCGTACGCGCGGGAGCGGTGGCAGCGATGGCAGCGGGCTCCGCTGCCGAGTCACCGTACGTGGTACGGCGCGGACGCCGAGACGGCCGCTGCCGTCGACTCGTTCTGCGAGCTGACCGCGCCCGGTGAGCACATCCAGCAGCTGTACGGCGGCGCGGGCCCGGAGGACGACTTCTGGATCGTCGACGACGTATGGGAACCCGACGAGTCCCCCGACCGGATGTTCCTCTCCGTGCAGAGCAAGGACTTCGCGCTGAGGGCCTTCTTCCATGCGATCGGACCGGTCCGGGCGGCACGGATCCCCGGCTGGTGCGGCAACTTCCTGCTCACCTCGGCGCAGGTGTGCGCGACCCTGCCGGAAGTCGAGCGAGCGCTGACGTTCACCGCCGAGGAACGGGCCGCAGCCGACGACCAGAACTGGCTCGACGAGAGTACGGACGAGAACGTCCTGGACGGCCCCCTGCGACAGTGGCGACAGGCAGCCGAGGCCGGACTCGGCCTGTTCGGGGCCAACCTCCAGATCTACTGAGCACAGGGCCGACGGGGGAGAGGCCAAAACAGCGCAGGCGGTCGGTTTCCGGCTAGCCTGGTGCGGCCGACTCGCCGGAGCCGAGTGACTCACTGGCACGGCTCACCGGCCCACCGCAGGCGAGAGGACGACATCCGTGACAGTCGAGTACAGCCTGGCCGACGCCCAGCACCTCCCGTACGTCAAGCACAGCCTGCTCGAAGTGCACACGGAGGCCGAGGCTTCCGACGCCGAGCAGTCCGAGGCGCGCCTCCAGGCGGCCGTCGCCGAGCCGGGCTGGATGACGGCCATCGCGTACGAAGGAAGCCGGGCCGTCGGGTACTGCCATGGCTTCTCCCTCGCGGCCGACACCGACTGGTGGACGAACGTGATCGTGCCGCTGCCGGAGTACGTCACCAGGGAGAGCGGGCAGCGGACGGCCGTCCTCAGCGAGGTCGTCGTCCGCGAGCCCTGGCGCGGCACCGGCGTCGCAGCGCAGCTCCACGACATATGGCTCTCACTCCGGCCGGAGGAGCGCGTAACGCTCCTGGTGGACTCCGCCATCGGCGCCGGGGCGCTCCAGACCGTCTGCGAGACCTGGGGGTACCGGAGCGTCGCCAACCACCGAGGACCCGGCGACCCCACCGTGTACACGGCGATGATCCGCCCCGTGCACCGCCCCTGACCGGCCCGCGCACGGCGCGGCCGCCGTAACGACCCGCGCGGCAGGCCGAGTTGCCGTCACGGCGGGGGCCGGGGGCGGGGCAGGCAGAGGGGCTGGCGCCGACGGTTCTCCCGCGCGCCGATGGGGGACGGGCCGGACGTCGACCTACGGCTCGCGCAGCACCGCACACCCACCCCTCAGCCGCCCCCTAGTACGCCCAATCCCCAGGCACCACACCCGCCCCATCCCCGGCCACAGCAGCCCCACCGTCCCGCGGCCCAGGCGGCACAGCCGCCACCCCCAGCTCCGCCAGCCCCGCCGTCAGCTCCCCGCGCGAAGCCACCACCGCCGGTACGCAGTCCGGCGCGAGCCGCACCGCCGAAGCGAGCACCTCGACCAGGCTGAGCGGCTCCTCGACGCCGCCCAGATGCCGGTACTCCACCGCCGCCAGCACCGCCAGCCGCTCCCACAGTCCAAGCCCCGCCCGCCGGTGCTCCCGCAGCAGCACCCGCGATGCCTCCTCGACGTCCACACCCGCGCCGTACAGCTCGTGCAGCCGCCCCCGCAGCTCCTCCATGTACGCCATGTACGTGCGCACTTCCGCCTGCCCCACCACCGGCCCGTGCCCCGGAACCACCACCCGCGGATCCAGGTCGAGGATCTGCCGGCACGCGTCGACGACCCCGCTCAGCGGCCCGGCCCAGTGCACCGGCACGTCCCCGACGAACAACACGTCCCCGGCGCACACCACCCCGCTCCGCGGCAGATGCACGATCAGGTCCCCGACGGTGTGCGCGGGCCCCACCTCGTACAACTCGACCGGCATCGACCCGACCAGCAGGTCCAGGCGGCCGCTGAACGTCCGTGTGGGCGGGGCGACTTCGAGGCCGCCGTAGTCGTACCGCCCGAAGTGCGTCAGCAGATACCGCTCGAAGGCGACCTCGGCCCGGCACCCGTCCAGCATCGCCTGCAGCTGCCCCGGCGTCGGCTCCGCGCACAGATGCGCCAGATTGGCGTCGGTACTGATGATCTCCGCGTCCGGGAACAGGCCGTTGCCGTAGCTGTGGTCGCCGTTGGCGTGCGTGTTGACGACCGTCGACACCCGCGCACCCGGCCCGGCCACCCGTCGCACCGCCGCGGTGAGCGCCCGCGTCAGATCAGCGGTGTACGGGGTGTCCACCAGCAGGGTCTCGGCGCCGGAGGTCACCACGATGCAGTTCGCCATACCCCAGGTGCCCGGGAACTGAGGGAGCCACGCGTGGACTTGGCCGTCGAGCCGGACGAGTTCGGTAGGAATACGCATGCCCGCATTCTGCGCGGGGCCGGCCGGGGGCGGCCGAGCGGGGTCGACCCGAGCCGGCGGACGAGGCCGCCCGGGCAGCCCCCGCAGCCACCCGCGCCCCATCGGGCTCGATCCGGTGATGGTCCGTCAACTCACAAGCAAAAGAGCCTCTTTGCTCAACTCCAAGCCCTCGGACGCCGGGGGAGGGGCGGCGGTTCCTTCACACAGGGCGTCGCCCCGGACCCGGGCTCGGTGCGCAGGGTGCGGGGCAGGACGACCCGATCCGCCCACCACGACGCGATGTAAAGGACGCTTGACATCCCCCAGCTGTAAAGCCTACTTTCCATACATGCGGAACGATCTACGTCAGCTACGCGTGGCCCAGGGCTTGTCCCAGCAGGAGTTGGGGCAGGCGCTCGGCGTGTCCCGGCAGACGATCAACGCCATCGAGCAGTGCCGCTACGACCCGTCGCTGCCCCTGGCCATCCGTATGGCCCGCTACTTCGCAAAAACGGTGGAGGAGATCTTCCATGTCGATTGACCACAAGCCCGAGGCCACGCGCGGCCAGCGCTGGGGCGTTCCGGCCCTGGGCCTGGCCATCGGTGTCGGCTACATCGCGATCTTCATGGCCCGGCATGAGCCCGGGATGGCTGCCGCCGGCTTCGTCGTCATGGCCGTCTACGTGCTGATCCTCGTCACGGCATCCCGCCGGTCGGAGGCCGCCGCCCTGCTGCGCGGCGAGGCCACGGACGAGCGCCGCCACGCCATCAACCAGCGTGCGTCCGCGTTCACCATGAACGTACTCGTGCTGGTGCTCCTGGCCGGATTCGTGACCGAGCTGATCCGCGGACACAGCGGCCACCCCTGGGACGTCCTGTGCGGAGTGTCCGGCGCCGTCTACGTCGCGTCCACCATATTCTTCTCCCGCCGCGGCTGACCGCCTCTCACTGGCGGGCGCCGTGTTCCGGCAGCGTGGGGCGCTCGGGTGTGCGTGGGGCGCGGGGGATGCGCTATATTGGATCTTGAGCTTGTAGCAGCAACAAGCGGCTGCGGGCCCGGCGTTGGTGGTCCAAGGAAAGGCGCCCCACTTCCTGTGGGGAGATGCAGGTGCAAGGCCTGCCCAGCGCTCACATGTACAAAGGCCCTGGCCTCCCTATGGAGGCCAGGGCCTTTTGCCTGCGGTCACCCATCGCGTCCATCCCGCCGGAAGACGTGCGACGGTTGCGAACGTGTATTCCGTGCCCGCGCACCGGGCGAAAGACACGCCGAGACTTGGTACGACCCGAGCCAGGCACCACACGGCCCCGGACAGCCGACCTTGAGTACCAGCACTCATGACACGGCGGCCGCACCGCGATGAGGTGGAGGCATGTCTCGCTCCCTGCCGCTCACCTGGGCTCTGCGCACCGCAGCCCTGCTCGCCATCGCGGGCGCCGCAACAGCCTGCGCCGGCCGCGTCGACCCTTCCGCGCGCTCGGACAGGCAGGCATGGGATGCGATGTACCCACCTGCCCTGGACGCGGTGAAGTCCGTTGACCCGCACATCGAACCGGAAGAGATCGCCGGGGGACGCGACGCGTGTCACCCCACGGATTTCATCGGCGACTCCGAGGACGAGAGCGAGGTCATCGGGTCCGCCCGGATCACCCTCTACGCGTCCCCGTCGGACAAGCGCACGCCGACGCGGCTCGTACGCGAAGTCGTCACGCGGATGGAGCGGAAAGGATGGAAAGGGCCACGACCTGACGACATCGCACCGGTGAACGGCGAGGTCTCCGCGCGGCTGAAGATGCCCGGCTCAGGCATGGCCACCGTCGCCGCGAGCCATGAACGCCCCACCGAGGCACCGGCCTTCAACCAGGTGACAGTCGACCTGACCACCGAATGCCTGCGCAACCCGGACTGGCAGGGATGAGACCCATGTTCCGGTGTCAGCCGCCGGCAGCGCCGGCAGTGCTGAGGAAGTGGTCCGCGTCTTGGGGTGTGGCGAGCTGGCGGAGTTCCAGCCATGAACTGTCGGCGAAGTGGATGCGGAAGGTCGCGAAACCGCGTGGTTGACCGGTCTCCGCTTCGATGCGCGCCTCGTGGTGGCTGAACTCCGTCACAATCTGGAAGTCGTCGGCCTTGGTGGGCGACAGATGGCGGCGGGGTGAGGCGGCCACGCAGATCCGGTCCCGAGCCAGCAGGACGAGGCGTCGCGGGTTGGGGGACTGCGAGTACCAGCGCAGTAGTAGTTGGCCGGCGGTCAGGCTCCAGTCTCCGTCGAAGACTCCCTCGGCCGGGTCCCGGTCGGCCGTTGTCGTCGGCGTCGGCGTCGGCGGCGTCGGCGGGCGGGTGTCGCCCTCGGTCGTCTGTCGGACTTGCCGGCCCTGTGCGGGCCTGGAGCTGGGATGCCCGTCGATCTTCTTGCCCAGCGTGTCGAGGAGGTACCACGGGATGATGATGAAGAACCCCAGTACGGCGCCCACGTAGAGGAGCCAGTGGTGTCGCCCCTTGAGCCGTCCCTTTCCCGCCGCTCGGTGGACGTCCTTGGGCGGCGTCGGGATCGCCTTGCCTATGCCGCACCACACGAGGGCTACAGGGTCCTCGCCCAGGATCTTCCGGGCTCGTCGTTCCACCTTGCGCTTGACCATTCGAAGATCGTACGACGGGACAGCCGGGGGAGAGGACGATCTCGCGGTCCCGTCGGCGAGCGCCCGCCCGGCTCGGCGAGCCCGCCAGTAGGCGCGCCGACCATCCGGGCACCGGGCATTACCCGTGCGGGGCTGCGTCGTTCACCAGTGGCGCGAGGCGGGTACCGCCGTGCCCGCCGGCTTTCCGCTTTCGGGCGGGCAGGTCCTGTGCGAATCGGACGAACAGGTCCTGTGCGAAGGAGTCGAGAACGTGTTTTCCTCGGGCGTGCGCCGGTTCGGACGTTGTCTCGCGGTGCTGGCCGCCGTCGCGTTCGAGGTCGGGGCCCCGCCTGCGGCTCCGGCGGGGACCGGTGCGGCGGTCCCCGTCCTCGACCGGGAATTCGCCGACCCGGACATCGTGAAGGTGGGCAGCACGTACCACGCCTACGCGAGCAATGACGGCAGCACGTACATCCAGCACGCCACCTCCCGGGACCTGGTGCACTGGTCGATGGCCGGGCCTGCGGCGCTGCCCGAGGTCGGGGCGTGGGCGGAGCCGGACCACAAACTGGTGTGGGCTCCCGAGGTCTTCGACAACGGCCACGGTTTCACCATGCACTACACCGCCCACGACCGTGCCGGCGACAGACAGTGCATCGGCGTGGCCCTGGCCGCCTCCCCCGACGGCCCGTTCCGCCCCGTGGGAGACAAGCCGCTGGTGTGCCCGGCCGACCGGGGCGGTGCGATCGACGCCGCGAGCTACACGGAGAACGGCCGGCGCTACCTCCTGTGGAAGAACGACGGCAACTGCTGCGAGATGGAGACCTGGATCCACCTCCAGGCCGTCTCCTGGGACGGTACCCGTACGGAAGGCGAGCCCATCGGGCTCATCAGGCAGGACCGCGAGTGGGAGTGGAAGGTGGTCGAGGCCCCCACCCTCGTCAAGCGGGACGGCCACTATGTGCTGTTCTACTCGGCCGACTTCTACGGCGAGGACCAGTACAAGACCGGCTACGCCGTGGCGGCCGCCCTCACCGGCCCGTACACCAAGGCGGACGTACCCCTGATGACCACGGCGTCCTTCGACGGCGCGGTACGCGGCCCCGGCGGCCAGGACGTGGTGACCGGGCCGGACGGGCAGGACCGGATCGTCTTCCACGGCTGGCGGGACGACGGCACACGGCGGCGCGTCATGTACGCGGCGGATCTGGGCTTCGCGAACGGCTACCCCGTGGTCCGGGGCAGCAAGGTGGTCTACCAGGCGGAGAACGCCCGGGTGAACCACGCGGCCGTCCGCGAGGCCGCCGGTGCGCTCGACGGGCGGGCCGTCGGCCACATCGACTACCCGGACAGCTTCGTCGAGTTCACCGTGTTCGCCGCGTCGGCGGGCCCCCACACTCTCTGGGTGCGGTACGCCAACGGCTCCCGGGACGGCGCGGACGCCCCGGCCCCCGCCTCGCACGGCCTGACGGTCAACGGCAGAGCCGCCGGTGCCGTGACCTATCCGCACCACGGCTGGGACCACTGGGAGAAGTCGGCTGTCGCCCTCGACCTGCGCGGAGGCTGGAACACCGTGCGCCTGTCCAAGGGCGAGAACTACGCGGAGCTGGACAGCGCCGAAGTCGCCTGAACCGCCCCGTCAGCGCGTCAGCCCCATCTCTGCGATGCGGAGCGGTTGCAGGGCAGGGCGCGCAGCCCGGCGTTGCCGCCGTCGTCCAGGCATGCGCCGGTGGTGCGGCTCCTGATCTGGACCGACTCGTCGGCCCACCGGGTGAGCGACCACTTCTGGGACGCGGCCCCGCCGCAGGCGCGGGCGTCGAATCCGGAGCCGCTGCTGTCCAGGCAGGCTCCCGTGGCGTGGTTGCGCAGTTGGCTGGCGCCGTCGGGCAGCGGGTGAACGGTCCAGCGCTGGTAGCTCATTCCGTTGGGCCCGTACAAGCGCAACCCCTTGTCGAGGCTGTGGTCCAGGCTGTTTCCCGTTGCGCGGCTGATGAAGGTGCGGACCTCGTCGTGCGATGCCGGCGCCCCGCGCGGGGCCTCCTGGGCCGCCGGCTGCGCCTGCGGCGGCTTCCGCTCCGGCGCTGAGTCGGTGAGCAGGACGGACGAGGCGAGTACGGCGCCGAGCAGCAGGCCGACGAAGGCGCCCCAAGCCCCCCAGGCCCAGCGGCCGCGGGCCCGGGTCCCGGCCAGGCGCGGCCGCCACCTCGGCCCCGGTGCGGCGGCGGGTCCGGGGGCTCCGGGCGGCTTGGGCTGGGAGCGGTTCGCCGCGTCCCACAGCAGCCGGTACTCCGCGGGATCCACCTCCAGGGCCCGGCACAGAGCCTCGACCGTGGCCCACGGCGGGACCGTACTGCCCGTCAGATAGCGCGACAGCGAGGAGTCGCTGGCCATCACTTCCGCCTCCAGAGAACGCAGCGTGCGCCCGGACCGCTGCTGCAGTTCCTTGAGCGCCCGCGCCAGTTGCTTGACCGCACTGGCCTGCTGCCCGTCGACGCCCGTCATGTTCGCCCCTTCCGGCCCGCCGCGCGCATGGTCCTGCGGCCCGCCGCGCTTGTCCCGGGATGGTCATGTCCCAGCAGGTCAGAAGCCTAGGGATCCCGACATTGGTGAAGCAACCGGGACAACCTTGCCGCACCCCGACACGCCCCCGCAGACTCCTCATCACCCCCCCTTCGCCACCCATGAGACCGCGGGAACCCCTGCGCTCGCGGCGAGGGCGAGGGCCTGGGCGTGACGGCGGGTGAGGGGCGAAAGAGCCCACTTCCTCACCTGCCAGGGCCGGCAACCGAGCATCACCCGAGCCCGCGCGCCTCCGACCGGTCGCACTTCCCTGCCGACCGGCGTGTTTCCCTACGAGAAGTCGGAGAACCAGCGTGTCCAAGAACATCTCCAAGAACACCACCCGCCGCTGGGGCATGGCGGCGTTGACCGCCGCAGTCTGCGTCGGCTCAGCCGCGCTGACCGCCCCCTCGGCGCCGGCGGCGCCGCCCACGGCGACCCGGACGATCAGCGCCCCTTCCCCGCACAGCCAGTTCACCCAGGCCGCTCCTAGCATCAGCCGCGCACAGGTACTGGAGCGGGCGAAGACCTGGCTGACCGCCAACAACGGACGGCCCGTGCCGTACTTCCAGAACAAGTACTGGAAGGGCGGCTACCGGCAGGACTGCTCCGGCTACGCCTCCATGGCCCTCGGCCTGTCCATGCCCGGCCCCAACACCGTCCAGCTCAAGAAGAGCGCCTACACCCGCCCCATCGCCATGAGTCAGCTCGCCCCCGGCGACCTGGTCATCAAGGCCAACAGCAACAGCGCCGACGAGCGCCACGTCGTCATCTTCGACGGCTGGGCCAACAACACGCACACCGTCTACAAGTCCTACGAGCAGGCCGGCGGCGTAGGAACCCGCTGGAAGCAGCACTCGTACGGCGTGAACGGCCGCGACGGCTACCACGCCTACCGCCCCGTCAACATCACGGGCTGACCTGCCCGCCGGATCCCCGCACCGTCTCACGGCACCGCACGGCAATCGCCTGCCACGCCGCGCAAGGCCCGCTCCCGCCCCGCCGAAAACAGCGAGGCGGGAGCGCCCCGAACCGCGACAGACACCTGTCACAACGACAAGGACCAACAATGACCACCACCACGAACAGCAGCACGCACACGCACACGATCACGAACAGGACCCGGATCCGGGCGGCCCTGGCAGGCGTCCTGCTCGCCACCGCTCTGGCCTCGGCCGGTGTCACCGCTGAAGCAGCGGCACCGGCCGAGGCGGCGGACAGCGTCCAGACCTTCCGCAACGCCGCGACCTCGGCGTGCCTGGACGACAGCGAGACCAGCGGCGTCCGTACGTACACCTGCATCCAGGGCAACACCCACCAGAAGTGGAACGTCCACCCCTGGGCTGACGGCACCCGTGAACTGCGGAACTCCAAGACCAGGCTCTGCCTCACCGACTACCCCCGGGGCAAGGCCGCACCCCACCCCTGCGACAAGGCCAAGGACCAGAGCTGGATCGTCCACCGCTACCCGGACGGAGCCGTCGAGTTCAAGAACCAGGCAACGGGCCTGTGCCTGGACGACAGCCCCGCCCACCACCTGCGCACCTTCCCCTGCGGCACCCACAACCCCAGGAGCCCCTTCCAGACCTGGCACTAGCCGCTGAACTCCCGGCCACCCTCTTCGTCACCCTGGGCCGGGCCCGAAGGCCGGAGGCGCCATTGCGGGGCCAGGAAAACGGTAACGGGGGCTCTATCGCCCGGAGTTGGGGGAGGGTCTCTGAGGGCTCGGGCCGCCCGTGGCGGGGGCGGACCAGAAGTCGTCGTGGATGTGGGGGCGGAGAGGGTATTGCCCTTCGCGTTCCGTGGTGTTGGGCGCCGGTGCGCCGGGATGCGATCTCTGCGACGCGTGGCGTGCTGATCGTGAGGTGGCCCGCCAGGACCGGGAGCACCAGCGGGTCCGGCGGGCGACCGCCGAGATCACCCGCCACCCCGACCACCAGATGTGGCCCGGTGGGGAGGTGGTCCGGTGAGCGTCACAGGACTCCGCCGGGGTTCAGGCGCTCGGCGATCAGCGGGAGCAGCCTGCTCGTACGAGCCGTCCGTACGCCTGAATCATGGCGCGGAATTGAACCAACGCAGGTCACCTCGTAACCAGTGCAGTGGTTGTCAGGACGGCATCGATAGCTGGTGGAGTTGGATGTGGCCGACGGCGATGAGTGTGACGAGGGCGAGTGGTGTGCAGAGGTCGCCTGGGCTGTGGGGTGGGAGTGCCCAGTAGGGTCCGGGCCGGGCGGTGCGGCTGGGGTGTGGCACACCGAGCCATGTGCCAGGTGGCAGGCAAGGGGTGCCGGAGGTCCGCCAGTTGGCGTGGGTGCCTGCGGGGACGAGGGCGTAGTAGGAGACACCGACGGTGTAGGCGTCGTGGATGACGGCGCCCTGGTTGAGGTTGTCGGCGAGGAACGCGCTGACGGTGTCGGGGTCTTCGCTGGCTGCGGCTGCGTGAATGACCGGGGCCGGGATACGGATCGCGTCGAAGGTCAGGCCGGTGCGCAGCAGGGCGACGCCGCTATCCCACTCGCGGTGGGCCTTCGCCGGATTGTCCAGGGAGGCCGCAAGCCAGTCTGATACCGCTCTGTCAGCGCCGGCGACGGCAGGGACCTCAGGTCCGGGACTTCCCAGGAGCGTCGGCTCTGCGGCGGATGACGGTTTCCTCATGGGTCTGCTCCTTGCCGAAGCGGTGGTCTGTGACTCGCGGTGGGGCCGCAAGCAACATACTGGACCGGTGGACCGGTCCAGTCAACAGGCCGTCAACAAGCGTACCTTGTATGACATATGACGAGGCGTTACTTGACGTTGTGCATTGAGTACGTATCGGTCTCTTCCCAGAGGTCTCCAGGCGTGACGCCGTTCTCGACCACCACGGCGCGTTCCTCCTGGTCGTACGCGGTGTGCAGCAGCACCGCGACAGAGAACGGCAGTGCCCGCTCCAGCAAGGCTCCCTCTTCCGCCGTCCCAAGCCGCACGGTCTTGATGTCCACCCCGCGCGACACCGTTCGGCCCGTCATACGGGTGACGTAGCGAGTCGTTCCTTCCAAGATCTGCTTTGTCCCCGCCAGCCGCGGGCACAGATCTGCGACCTCCAGCGGGAACCATGCCTGTACGAGGGAGAACGGCGAGCCGTCCGTGAGTTGGACCAGTCGGTCACGGCGCAGCGCCGACTCCCCGTCACGGAGGCCGAGAGCGGCGGCGACATGGCCCGGTGGGACGTATCGCGCGGGAGTGCCGACGATCTGGAAGGCGCGCCCGCCTGCTGTCCGGGCAGTCCCGGCCTTCCTTCCGCCGGCCGGGCGCGCCAGCGGCGTCGTGGTGACCCGAAAGCCCTGTCCTTGCCGGGCGACGACCAGGCCGTCCTGTATCAGGACGTCGTACGCCTTGATCACCGTGGCCCGACTGACGTTCCACTGCATACTCAAGTCCCTTTGAGAGGGCAATAGATCGTCGGGAGTGAACTCGCCGTCAGCGATTCGCTGGCGCAACGAGTCGGCGATCAGTTCGTACTTGAGGGCGACCATGGGGAAACTCCTCAGAGACTGGACAGGTTGACCGATCAAGATAGAGCATCTCCGATATGACACCAGAACCCCAAGTCGCACCTGAAGTTCTGGCCTTCTACACCGACACCATTGACGAATCGACGCGACTCACCTCCAGTGCCGACGGGCTATTGGAACTCGTGCGCACGAAGGAGATCCTGCACCGCCATCTGCCGCCCTCCCCGGCGACGGTCCTGGACGTCGGAGGCGGCCCTGGTATTCACGCCCGGTGGCTCATCCAAGACGGCTACACCGTCCACGTCGTGGATCCCGTGCCCCGCCACGTCAATCAGGCAGTGAAGACGGGGGCGACCGCCGAGCTCGGCGACGCCCGCAAACTCACTGCCCTGGACAACTCATACGACGTCGTGCTGCTGATGGGGCCGCTCTACCACCTTCTGGAACGCCAGGACCGTGACCGGGCGCTCGCCGAGGCCCTGCGGACGGTGAAGCCCGGCGGCTTGGTCGCGGCGGCTGCCATCGGCCGGTACGCCTCGCTGTTCGAGCACGTGGCCACGACGCTGCTCGACATCGACCGTGTACGGGACGCCGTTACCGACATCCTGGGCACAGGCGTGCACGAGCCCGGCCGGAAGGGCTTTACCGCCGCGTACTTCCACACTGCTCAGGGCCTGGCCGAGGAACTCACGGCGGCTGGTGTCCGTGGTGTGGAGGTGTACGGGATCGAGGGCCCGGCCTGGGCCGTACTCAAGGGCGCCGAGCAGCACTCGGGGGAGTCGGTGAGGGACACCGCGATGTTCCGCGCGGCGCTGGAGGCGGCTCGGCTGGCGGAGCCGTATCCGGACCTGCTCGCCGCGAGCTCGCACATGTTGGCCGTCGGCATGGCGCCCGAATGATTCCTAGGAGCAACAGTAGCGGCGGAGGGTTTGATCGCTGGCCGGACCTTCAGTGCTGACTATTCGTTATGTTGATTTCTGATAAACGGTCAGAAATCAACAGCCTTAACTCCCTAGCCAGACAGGGGAATTCACGGAGTGAATTCTTGAGGGGGACCGCGGAGCGGGCTCCCTCATGCCGATCGCGGAGCGATCGGCATCGCTGCCGCGCGGAGCGGGGCAAGGTTTCCGCCGCGTAGCGGCGGCGCGGCGTGTCTGCGGA